>JAURZN010000122.1 GCA_030653355.1 Gallionella sp.
GCTTGGCGATTAAGCTGGGCAATACCTTCCATATAAGCATCGCCCTCCGTTTCAACGCGCGGCACATCACCGGGGCGCAGAAAGGGGATCGCCAAACACCAGGCCGCGATGGCTCCATCCCGATTTTTCAAAGGTACTACCAGCTGGCTGAGATCAATATCGCCATCAGCTGTGCGCCGAACATGACCCACCACGGTGGTATCAAATTCTTCCAACAGAGGCCCCGGTGCTTCCAGCCTTCCGGGTGAATCGTGGTTGCCTGCAATGATGATGATATTGAGGTGCGGCACGCGCGCTTTGGCTTGTTGCAGAAAACGGTAAAGCTGTTTTTGCGATGCGGCGGATGGATTTGCGTTGTCGAAAATGTCACCCGAGATAAGCAAGCCTTCCGCCTGTTCGGTGGTGATGGTGTCGAGTAGCCAATCGAGGAAGCACTGATGCTCGTAGGTTCGCTCGAAACTGTGCAGTGTCTGGCCCAGATGCCAGTCCGATGTGTGCAAGAAAAGCATGGGTCATCGTCCGTTCGTGATGTATGGTGTTGGTTGGCGGTCGCCTAATGTGTCACACCAAATCGTGTAGCCGGTATTTTGGCATGGGGTGCCTTCCTGCTTACACCTTTCCTTTGAATCGGATTTCATTCTCTTGTCCGCTGGCAACTACCCACTTCATCACCTCAGAGCAAAGCACATCGAGATAGTCTCCGTCGGGTGCGAGTACCTTATCAGGAAACGGCTCATGCTGTTCGCTGTTCAACAAGTCATTCAGCAATTTCTGCACCATCTCGGCTAGCTCTGCGTTATCAGAAATGCTCTGGTACGCATTTAAGGGTTTGTCTTTCGACTCTTCGTCTCCGCCCATAAAACGTTCA
Organism: Gallionella sp.; assembly: GCA_030653355.1. Taxonomy (GTDB): domain Bacteria; phylum Pseudomonadota; class Gammaproteobacteria; order Burkholderiales; family Gallionellaceae; genus Gallionella. The sequence continues at coordinate 869 of JAURZN010000122.1, forward strand.
AAATCAGGAATGCTCACTCTATGCCGAACGATCACACCAGCTTCGCGAGACTGCTTTATAGCATCGCGAATTTTGCCATTCTCTGTCCACATACCGTTTTTGTCCCCATTTTTTTTGAAAGGGGAATCGGCGTCATGAACGATACCAAAGTCAATTTTAAAATGTTTCATAACAGAGATAATCGGTACAAGAATTGCCTTGCCTCGGGCACGTATTACAGCGACCCGCTCCATCAGTTCATGCTGTTTCTCGATGATGGCTGCCATGAAAGCCGCATGCTCAGTATCGCCTTCAACAAGGACAGGATATGAGCCAAAGAAGATTTCCGCTAAGCTTGGATCAATGTGCTGAAGGGCTTGTAGTCGTCGCTTGTCGCCCTCATTAAACTTGATTGAATCTGAGCGATAGGTCTTAGGCTCGATAGGTGCGTCGTCTTTGCCCATCGCACGTTCGAGTCGTACAATGGTCGTGTGATCTTCAAACGGATTGATGAAGTATGGGGAATGCGTAGTCATCATCACCTGCCAATCCGGGCTTTCCGCGAGCTTGTATAGGTGGCGTTGCGCTGCTCGGGCGGCCATGGGGTGAAGGGCATTCTCCGGCTCGTCAATCAGCAAGAGATAGCCAGGAAACGCTGGATCGTCTGGGCTTTCTGGAATTGGAGCACCTTCATCGTGTGCGGCGAGTTGAGCCGTGATTTCCTCGATTCTCGCTTCTATTTCCGCTAACTGCTCAGTGGTAACTTTTTTACTCTTTTTCTTTTCCTCGTCATCAAGAGCCTTCTTCACCTTCTTGCGATATTCATCACGAAGCTCCTTGTCACGCGTGAGCTCGTTGTGAACTTGAAGCATTGCCCAGAACAGGGCACGGCGTGCCCCTGTACCCTGTTGACTGAGGGATGTGTCGGCCTTGCCATCCTTGATCCTAAGACCGGAGCCATTCTTCACAAGGTCAGCAACTTTTGGAACGAGAGGAGCTGCGGCAATATCCAATCTGACATCCAGCTTTGGAAAAACGCCTTGGAAGCCGGTGGTAACGCGACCAGCAATCTGGTTAAAGTGCTCTTTATGAGTCTTGCTGAGACTATCTATTTGGCAAGTTACGCTAGCAATTGCCTTCGCAAGAGGGGATTCGGCATTTGTTCGTTCTTTCTCTAAGTTTGCGAGAAGTGGGGTTAATGCAAGAGTCAGGAGCATCTCCTCGGTCTTTTCGGCATCATCGAGTGACCCGATATGAAGAGGTCGAGGAAGTCGAGAGCTGAACACAGGGTCGGCACCACCTGCTTTGCCATCCGCTGCCCAATCCCCAATTCCATCCTCGCCCCTATTAGGATCCCAGGTTGTGCGCACCTTCTGAAAGTCGGGGGCAATCCACTGCCATCGGCTTTTTACGATCAGCAAGCCATCCAACTCGGTTTTCCACTTCGCATCAACGTTTCCAATACCATCTGGAATGTGAACCTCTAAAAAGATTTCGGAAGGTTGATCCTCTTTCGCGTGCTGGTAACGGTCTCGTGAAGGCAGGAACGGGATAGAGCCTTTCGCAAGTTCATAGGCTCGTAGGATGGTCGATTTTCCTGAATTGTTTTTTCCTACCAGGCAGACAATATTGTCCAGTTCAATTTCCAAGCCTTCATTGCCGATACAACCGATATTACGTATCGTCATTCGCACCAGCTTTGATCTATTCACTCCCGCCATTTTTATTCTCCAATAGTCAAACGCCCTCGCCATGACATTTTCTAAAACATATGCTACGCCATTGGAAGACAAAAAAGAGGGAATCGAATTTCATCCCTCAATGCAAAATCGTCGGTGGCTCGTCGCCTTCCTTCTTTGGCAGCAGGTGCATAAATCGGCCTCCAACTTCCGTGAAATAGCGGAACTCGACTGCTCCAAGTGTCCGTTTCTTCTTGGAAATTCCCTTGGGCATGATTTGAGGCTGCGAAATCCATACTCCACGCTTCGTTTCCAGCGTAAGTGCGCAAATGTCAATCGCATAAGGTGAGGCACCTATGCTTCCATACTTGTCCAGGATCGCGGCCATCTGAGAAACTTTTGACGGACGAAGCGACCATGCTTCCATGATCGTGGACACGAAATCAGCATCCAAGGCCAACGCCGCTGACTGGATCGTCCGCGCAGACTGATCCTTGTCCTCGCCACTTCCAGGCTGAATCATCACGGGGATGACTTCCTTGGTGGTCAGGTTGCCAACGAACGCCATCGCCTGAAGCTTTTCGCCTGCCTCCAGGAAACCCCGCGCTTTGTCGATCAGCGAACTGATGATATCCATGTAAGCCTGCGGTGGCGTGCTGATCGGTGCCTCAGTCATTTTTTCCTCAATATCTGCCACCGGTCATGCAAACCGGGGAACGTGCGGTGATGTTCGTTGAGCGCCAGCGTCTCGGCGTCAAGGCGTTCGAAATCGGCACTGAGCACGTCGAAAAACTCGTCGGTC
>JAURZN010000040.1 GCA_030653355.1 Gallionella sp.
AGGAGCACTGTAATGAAACACCCCATTGTGGACGTAAAAATTCTGGATCACCGCTTGCATGAAAATATGCCTGCCTATGCGACCAGCGGCTCGGCAGGCATAGATTTGCGCGCCTGCATCGAACAAAACATGGTCATTCAACCCAAACAGTGCGAACTGATCCCCAGCGGCATTGCGGTTCACCTCGCCAACCCCGGCTATGCGGCGATGATATTGCCACGCTCCGGTCTGGGGCATAAGCATGGCATTGTGCTGGGCAATCTGGTCGGGCTGATAGATTCGGATTATCAGGGACAGATTTTTGTTTCGCTATGGAACCGCAGCCAGATTCCCTTCACGCTCATGCCTATGGAGCGCATGGCGCAACTGGTGATCGTGCCGGTGATGCAGGCCAAATTCAACATCGTCGAGGAATTTCCGTTAAGCGAGCGCGGCGCCGGCGGATTCGGCAGCACCGGCAAGCATTAGAAACAGGGAGTGGGGAGTGGCCAAACATTTTCAGTGAATAAAAAACCCGCCGAGGCGGGTTTTTAACTTACCACTTACCACTCACCACTCACGGTTTTTACCGTTCCAGATTCAGTTCAATCTCAGTATTATCGCCCCGGCGTACCGAAACCTTTTCGGTCACCATATTGTAGCCGGATAGTTTTACGCTGATGGCATGGATGCCCGGTTCCATTTCCAGGCGTAGCGGAGACAGTCCGTAATACACGCCATCCAGATACACCCTGGCGCGTGCCGGATTCGTATTCACCAGCAGCAATCCTGCCGTGTCACTGGCGTGTGGCCGGTAACTGGGCACGGGAACATCATTCCCCGGTTGCACGCCATAGTCCGGTCTCGCCGGTGCAACGGGAGCAGGCTTGGGCAGGGATGGCGCGACATAAACCGTCACACCGGGAATCGCCTTGGTACCCGGCGTCAAATTGAACAATTCAGGGTGGGCCGCCATCAGCGAAGCACTGATCGCCTCAACCGTTTTGGTGCTGGCGATACGCAACTCATGGTTAAGATAAGCGATGACATCGTCCTTATTGTTACCTGAAACGCCCGCAAAGCGGTCATGCTTCTCGGTCACCAGACCAGACCAGACCACTTTCCCAGTCGCCACATCCTTCAAGGTAGTTTCAATCGCGATAAAAATTTCATCGCGATTCTTGACGTTTAAAGTCAATTCCTTCACTGTGCCCGCCATTTCAAACAGCGCGTTACCTGCACTGGCACCTTCCATTACCTGATAGCCTTCGGCATCGAAACGCTTTTTCATTGCGCTGGTGACCAGATCCGCAACATCCTGATCCAGGATCAATTCACTGCCGCTCACGCCTCTTACCTGATTGGTCAGCTGGCCGAGATAACGCGGGCTGCTTACCTTACGCTGATCCACATAGTTATTTACCCGCAAGGTCGCGGCATACTTGAGTACCGGACCGCTACGACTAGCCGTGGCTTTCTTTTCAGCGGTGGTGACCAGTGTACCGTCACCCCCGTTGATCCAGCCTCCGACCGTATCCTTGGCATCCCTGACGGAGGAACATCCGGCAACAGCAAACAACAAAACCAGCAGCGCAACACGTTGCGATAATGAACTCATTAACTTCACCTCAGGATTTTTCAATGCGATTAGGCGTGTGGAATAACAGCATCAATTTCGGCGAAGGTATGCGCCAATTCGAAACTTTGCACTTGCGCGCCCAACTGACGGGCAATTTGTGTGACCGAGAACAGGCCGCACACAGTTTGCTTTCCATCCGCACCGGTGGACGCCACCAGAGCATGCTGCCTGTGTGACTTTTTCAGGCTGGCGACGATTTCGCCTACCTTGGCATTGAGCACATCTTCGATCTTCATCACTTCCAGTTCACGCTGCGTGGTCATGATGTCGCGCACCGTGATATCGGCATGAATTCCGCCCACGCTTTGCAGGAAGCGCATCGGCTTTTCGCCCAGCACATCGGATGCGGTCAACAATCCTGACACCTGTTCATTTTCGTCCAGCACCAGCAGCATACGCACGCCATAACGTATCATCTTGGAGTTGGCTCTGTCCATAGACGTCTGGGCACGCACGCTCACCACGGAAACCTTGCTCAAATCCGTCATCACGCTGGTAGCCGGATCGCTCAGCTTGACGCGTTCGGCAAAAACCTGCGCGGGGCGCACGATGGACGCGCCTGATTTCAATGGGGAAGAATCCAGACCTGTATACTCTTTAATCATCTTTGCACTCCTGTAAATTCACAATAATCATCTATGCATGTGTTGCGGATACGCCTGATGGTGCGAACAAGCGGCTCTAATCCCGGGTTCGGGCAGATAGCGCACCAACTCATTAAGCGCCTTGGTGTAAATCTCTCGCTTGAATTCGATGACTGCCTGTATATCCAGCCAGTAATCATTCCAGCGCCATGCGTCAAATTCCGGATGCGCGCATGCACGCAAACAGACATCACAATCACGTCCTACCAAACGCAACAAAAACCAAATCTGCTTCTGCCCGCGATAACCGCCACGCGATTCTCGCTTACTCCAACTTTGCGGAACTTCATAACGCATCCAGTCACGGGTGCGTCCCAGTATCTGCACATGCTCGGGGC
>JAURZN010000041.1 GCA_030653355.1 Gallionella sp.
GGGCCTGCGATAAACCGCCCCGTTGTGCAGTCGAAGATGGCCTGATTGCCATGGTCACCGACATGGATGAAATCTATCCCGATCTTCCGCATTTCGGACTGGAAGACATCGCGGGCATCACCCGTTTCATGCTGGAACAAAAATGATCGCAGATTGCACGGCACTCATACTGGCGGGCGGCGAGTCGAGCCGCATGGGGCAGGACAAGGCGAATCTGCTGCTGGGTGAAAATACCCTGTTGCAAGGCGTGGCTGCCATCGTGCAGCCCCTGTTTCGTGAGGTCATCGTCAGTGTGCGCCAGCCTCGTGCGGAGTGTGATTTGCCGCAAGTCAGCGATGATCCTGCGCCCGCAGGGCCGCTGGCGGGGCTGGCGGCGGGACTGGCGCGTGCCGAGACGGCGTGGATATTTGCCGTGGCATGTGACATGCCATTCATCACGCCGCAACTGATAACGCGTCTGGCCGGATTTCGCGAGGGTGTCGATGCGGTCGTGCCTGTCGTGCAGGGATGCCCGCAGCCGCTGGCAGCCTTTTATGCGACGCGTAGTCTGGGAGTGTTGCGGGATTGTCTGGCAGGCAGCGGCAAGCACAGTTTGCGCGAATTTCTGGACAGGCTGGAAGTTTGTTATGTGGACGAGGCTGAAATGCAGGCAACCGAGCTGCGCAGTTTTTTCGATCTGGATACGCCGCAGGACGTGGCGTTGGCAATCAATTTGAGGAAGGCAATGTAATGGAATATTTGCGGGTAAGCGAGGCGCAGCGCATCGTTTTGGAGTCGGTTGCGTTGCTCAATGCCGAGTTGGCGGGGCTGGAGCAGTCACTGGGGCGCGTGCTGGCTGAGGATATCCGGGCCAACCGTGATTTACCGCCTTACGATGTGTCGGCGATGGATGGCTATGCGGTGCGCAGTGCCGATCTGGTGCAGGTTCCCGTGACGCTGGAGGTCATCGAGGACATTAAGGCGGGTGACATGCCGGGCAAAATTGTGCAGCCCGGTCAGTGCGCGCGCATTATGACCGGAGCGCCGGTGCCGCAGGGCGCGGATGCGGTGATGCGTGTGGAAGATACGCAGGAAATATCAGCGAACCTGATACAGGTGATCACGACGATTAAAGACGGCCATGATGTGCGCCCGCAAGGCGAGAATATGCGCAACGGGGATGTGGTGTTGAGTACGGGCACGGAAATTACGCCGGGCGTGATTGGCATACTGGCCACAGTCAAGATAACGCAGATGCAGGTGTATCGCCGTCCGCGCGTGGCGATACTGTCCACCGGCAACGAGCTGGAAGCGATCAACGCTCCGGTCGATATGAACAAAATACCCGACTCCAATACTTACGCATTGATGGCGCAGGTGCAGGCGCTGGGCATTACGCCGGCGTTGCTGGGTATCGCGCGCGATGATCCGCTGGAGCTGGAGCACTACCTCAAACTGGGCCTGGAATATGACGTGCTGTTGGTATCCGGTGGCACGTCGGTCGGCGTGCATGACTACGTGCGTCCGACCGTAGAGAAGCTCGGGGTCGCGATGAAATTTTGGCGCGTGGCGATGAAACCGGGGCATCCGCTGGCGTTTGGCGTGTTGCACGCTGCCGGGGAAGAGGCAAGGCAGAGCGATGCGTTTGTTTTTGGCCTGCCCGGCAATCCGGTTTCCAGCATGGTCTGTTTCGAAGAATTTGTCGCCCCCGCCCTGCGTCGCATGATGGGCCATCCGCGCCTGTTCCGTCGCACCGTGAGCGCGCGCCTGGCGCATCCGCTCAAGATGCGCCCGGGGCGCACTGAATTCGTCCGTGTGCAATTGACGCAGGATGACACCGGTTATGTGGCCAGTTCCACCGGTACGCAGAGCAGTGGCGTGCTGCTGTCCATGGCCAGGGCCGACGGTCTGCTGGTCATGTCAGCCGACAGCACGGGGCTGGCAGCAGGCGCACAGGTGACCGTGCAGCTGATGGACGGGACGGCATACCAGCATGAAATGAATATCAGGGAATGAACATGAGCAACGGGCATATAGATACGATCACCATTTTGAACGAAGCCAGCCATGCCCGTTCCCACCACCCAAACCCTGATGAAACAACTAGCCATTCGACTAAGCTGCCAAAAGACGGCAGCCAAGTCGCTGGTTATCCCCCGGAGGGAGAGGGAACGAACGTATCGCTGCGCGAATTTCGAGTTAATGCACGCATCGGTATTTTGACGATTTCAGATCGCGCCAGTCGCGGTGAATATGAAGACAAGGGCGGCCCGGCGATGCGCGCCTGGTTTGATCGCGTCTTGATCAGCCCCTGGCAGGCCGTCGCAAGGGTGATACCCGATGAACAGTCGCTGATCGAAGCCGCGCTTGTCGAACTGTGCGACAGGGAAGGATGCAGCCTGGTTGTCACCACGGGCGGCACCGGCCCGGCGTTGCGCGATGTCACGCCCGAGGCCACGGAGGCCGTGTGCGAGAAGATGATGCCGGGTTTCGGCGAGCTGATGCGCAGTGCTTCGCTGAAATTTGTGCCGACCGCCATTCTGTCGCGCCAGACCGCCGGCATACGCGGCCACAGCCTGATCGTGAATCTGCCCGGCAAACCCTCGGCGATAGATGATTGCCTGAATGCGGTATTCCCGGCCATACCCTATTGCATAGACCTGATCGAAGGCGCGTATTTTGAATCCGATCCTGAGCAGTGCAAGGCGTTCCGTCCGGCACACGCCAAAGTCAGGCAGGTATAAATGAAGTCAGCGCGACTGATTGCCATGTTGTTTCTGCTGGTCGTGGCGCACGCGGCACAGGCAGGAGGACAGATCACTATCGCTGCCGCTGCCGACCTGAAGTTTGCCATGGACGAGATTGTCGGCTTGTTCTGCAAGGCTCACCCGGCGGACAGTGTGGCAACGGTGTATGGTTCGTCCGGGAAATTCCACACCCAGATTCGTCAGGGCGCGCCTTATGATTTGTATTTTTCAGCTGACATCGCCTATCCGCGCGCACTCGAAACAGACGGTTTTGCTGCTTCCGAAGTGCAAGCCTATGCGCTGGGGCGCATCGTGCTGTGGCGTGCCTCACGGGCGGGTAAGACGCTGAGTCTGGCGGATTTG
>JAURZN010000043.1 GCA_030653355.1 Gallionella sp.
TACAAAACGCGATGAGAGTTTGTTGTGCGTGGTTGAGATGCCGGCTGACTTGCTGATGATAGAGCAAACGCAGTGTTATCGCGGAATGTATTACGTCCTGATGGGCAGGTTATCGCCTCTGGATGGCATAGGCGCAAAGCAGTTGTATCTGGACCGTCTGGTCAAACGGGTGCAACAACATCCCTGCGAAGTGATACTGGCGACTAATTTCACTGTTGAAGGGGATGCGACTGCGCACTATTTAGCAACATTATTGCAATCGCAAGGTGTTAAAGTGTCGCGTATTGCGCGAGGCTTACCGGTTGGCGGTGAGTTGGAGCAGGTGGATAGTGGGACATTGGCGCAAGCTATGTTGGAAAGACGTGAGTTGACGGTATGAATGAGCAGGGCGAGAAATTACAGAAGGTGTTGGCCCAGGCGGGTTTTGGTTCACGCCGCACTATGGAAAAATGGATAGCGGCAGGGCGCGTCAGCGTGAATGGTGAACCGGCCAATCTGGGAATGCGTGTATTGCCGGGTGATCTGGTAAAGACCGAACGCCGCACGATACGCGTGGGCGAGCGCGATCATTCGGCGCGCGTGTTGCTGTATCACAAGCCGGAAGGCGAGATTGTCAGCCGCGATGATCCTGAAAAACGCGCCAGCGTATTCGATAAACTGCCCAAACTGCGCGGACAGAAGTGGATCGCTATCGGGCGACTGGATTTTAATACCAGTGGCTTGCTGATTTTTACGACTTCAGGCGAGCTGGCCAACCGCTTGATGCATCCGCGTTTTGAGGTGGAGCGCGAATATGCGGTGCGTGTGCAGGGCACCATGACGGATGAGCAAATCAATCAGGTGCTCAAGGTGGGCGTGGAGCTGGAAGACGGCCCGGTTACCTTTGATAAACTGGAAGATCAGGGTGGCGAGGGTTATAACCACTGGTATCGGGTGATGCTCAAAGAAGGGCGCAACCGTATTGTGCGGCGTACTTTTGATGCGCTCGGACTGCCGGTCAGTCGTTTGATGCGCGTACGCTTTGGTATAATTAACTTGCCGCCGCGCTTAAAGCGCGGCATGACAGCCGAGTTGGGTGAGGGTGAGGTAGCGCAGGTGCTGGAGTGGGTGGGCATTACGGGTGAAGTCAATGAGCCGGTACAGGATGAGGTTGCGCCGGATTCGTCTGAACAGAAACCATCCGAGCCGCGTCGCCCGGTTCGCGCCGGTGGCAACCGGCCTCGTAGCGGTAATCGGACGAGTGGCGGTGGTCGTCCGGGTGCGGGTAGTCGAACGGGGAGCCGTAGTCGTTAACCACAACTGTTTTCTTGCCGCTCTTGAACCGGCGAACTGTAAAGCTAACTGCAGTGAAAATTATTGGTGTATTGAAAAGTTGAATGGAAGATCGCAGCAATAAAACTATCATCAGCAGCGTGCTTTTTTTGGATATGGTGGAATATTCTAAAAAATCCGTGTCTGGGCAAATATCATTAAAAGACAGGTTTAATACCTATCTTTCCGAAGCTATTCATGACGTTCCGGTGGCGGATCGGATTATTCTTGATACGGGTGATGGTGCGGCGGTTAACTTTCTGGGGGATGTTGAGTCTGCCCTGACGGCGGCGCTCAGGTTGCGCGCAAGCCTGCTTAATGAAGACCCTTATCTGGAGCCGCAACTGCTGGTGCGCATCGGCATCAATCTCGGCCCGGTCAGATTGGTGCGGGATATTAACGGCCAACCCAATATAGTGGGGGATGGCATTAACGTCGCGCAGCGTGTGATGGGTTTTGCCGACGCCAGCCAGATACTCGTATCGCGTTCCTACTATGATGCTGTGTCACGCCTTTCGGCTCAGTACACGGGCATGTTCCACTATCAGGGATCGCGTACTGACAAGCATGTGCGTGAACACGAAATTTATGCGATCGGTTATCCGGGAGATCAGACGACACGGGGGATGCAGGCGGCTGAAAGCGCCGTGACGCCCCAGAATGCCGGAATGCTGAATCATGCCGTAGTGCTCTGGAACGGCGTGTCCGACTGGCTGGATAACGCGCTGGAGAGACTGGTTAAACAGGTCAGACAGGCTGATTCCAGGCAGCGTCTGATATATTCCGGCGTGGTTGCCGTGCCATTACTGTTGCTGTTTGCAGCGCTGGTGATCATACCCGCGCCGCAGGTGGCTGAAATAGAATGGTCTGATAAGGCGGAGACCCCTCCGGTCGAAACCATGCAGGATGTATTGCAGCCACCGCTTGCCGTGGAAAAGGCGATACCAGACAGTCATGTAACGGATAAAGCCAGACCGGATAAAACCAGAACGGATAAAACCAGTCGCCAGCCAGTCGCTCAGACTAAACAGGACGTTGCTGATGCGGCCAAAAAACACTCTGCGCCGATTAATTCCAGCGGAAGTCAGGTGCAGCATAAACCAGCGGCTTCGACGGTTCGTCAGCCTGTAACGGACAGTTCCGAGCCGACTGAGGATGCTTATATTCAGGTTGTTTGCAGGGAGGGCACGCAAGTGTTTATGGATGGTGCGGCAAAGGGAGCGGTTATTTCCGCTTTATTGGCGGTAACGGTCAAGCCGGGCAAACATAAGCTGATTGTGAATCACGCAAGTTTCGGGGTTTATAGCGAAGATGTGGACGTTGCTCCGGGAAAAACGATACGAATAAAGCCGCAGGTGTGCAATTAGGCCGCTCATGTACAGTGATAAAATAATAAATACGGTTGCGGGTGCAGGCAATGATTAGCCAACTGGGGCGCTATGAAGTGCTGTCTGAGCTCGGCCAGGGTGCCATGGGCGTGGTGTACAAGGCGATGGATCCGCTGATTGATCGCATTGTCGCAATCAAGACCATCAACCTCGGTCTGGCGCAGGAAGAAAAAGAAGAATACGAAGGACGTTTTTATCAGGAAGCCAAGGCGGCCGGCAGACTCAATCACCCGAATATCGTCACGATATATGACGTGGGCAAGAGTGCGGAGATCGCTTATATCGCCATGGAGTTCTTGCAGGGGCGTGAGCTGCGCGACGTATTGCGGGAGCACGACGGCCTATTGCCGGTAGATCAGGTGCTGGATATGGTCGCGCAAGTGGCTTCAGGCTTGGCTTACGCGCATGAATACGGCATTGTGCATCGTGATATCAAACCGTCGAATATCATGCTGATACGGGACGGGCATGTAAAAATCACCGATTTTGGCATTGCGCGCATGGCCTCGTCGGCGGTTCGTACCCAGACTGGTATGGTGCTGGGTTCGCCAAAATATATGTCGCCTGAGCAGGTGCTGGGTAAGGTGATTGATCAGCGTTCGGATATTTTTTCGCTGGGGGTGATGTTGTATGAGATGCTCACCGGCGAAGCACCCTTTGTCGGCGACAACGTTAACTCCATCATGTTTCAAACGCTGAATCTCGTGCCGGTGGCACCCGGCACGCTGAATAGTAAAGTGCCGGACATGCTCAATTTTATCGTGGCCAAGGCATTGGCTAAAGAGCGTGATGACCGGTATCAGAATGCCAAGGACTTTGCGGCGGATTTGCGAGCCTGTCGTGAAATTTTGCCGCGCTCTACTCAGCCCATTGATACGACGCCCCCTGTCCGGGAGAAGAAGAAGCTAGACGCGATCCACGTTACCGCGCGCAGCGAAGCGGAAGACGCAGCAGAAAATTCGGTAGGCACCCTGGGTTTGTCGCTGGCTTTTGATTCCAGCGAGGCGACCCTGAGACTGGCAGCATTGACCAGTAACCCTGACGAAGTTGATGAGCTGGCTAAAACCTTGAAGATGCCGAGCGCAAAGGCGGGGAAACAGGGCGCAGTCAAAACGCCTCCCGCACGCCCCATATCCGCGATGCCCCCGGCTACAAGCAATTCCAAGGTGTTGATTTTGTTGCTAGTCCTGATTTTTCTGATGTTCGTACTGTACGTTTACTGACAGTGCGCTGAGCCAACAGCATGCTCAAGCTGTTTGTCATTAAGCCATCCGGAACGTTTGCCTCATTATTGCTCACTGTGCATCTGCTGGCGGTGGCTTCGGTCTATTTGATTCCGGTTGTTAATTGGGCGCGCCTGAGTCTGTCACTGCTGCTATTCTTCAGTCTGTTTTATCATCTCTATCGCTACGCGCTGCTGCGTTCCCGGTATTCCTGGCGTTGTTTCTCTCTGGATCAAAAGCATATTACGGTCAGCACGCAAGGCGGAGCCGAGCTATGCGGAGAGCTTGCGCACAGTACGGTTGTTATTGCTCACTGTGTTGTGCTGTGCGCCAGACTGGAGGGCTTGCCCGTCTGCCAGGTGATTTTCAGCGATGCGCTGCCGGATGAAGCATTTCGTGAATTGCGCGTGCGACTGAAATACGCTTAACGATTATGCGGTGACAGGATAGTGGGCGTTGGATTATCCTGTGTTTCAGGATAATCGCGGCTGTAATGCAAGCCGCGACTTTCGTGGCGCGACAGCGCGCTTTTTACGATCAGATCTGCGTTGGTGACCAGATTGCGCAGTTCGAGCAAGTCAGAACTGATGTGGAAGTGGGCATAGTATTCGTCGATTTCCTTTTGCAGCAACTGAACGCGGTGTTGGGCGCGTTGCAGGCGTTTGTTGGTGCGCACGATACCTACGTAATCCCACATGAAATGACGCAGTTCCGCCCAGTTGTGTGCGATGACGATTTGCTCGTCGGCATCGGTTACCTGACTGTCGTCCCAGGCGGGTAAGGTGCGCGTTATTTCGCGGGGTTGGCTGAGTATGTCTTGTGCTGCGGCATCGGCGAATACCAGGCACTCAAGCAGGGAGTTGCTGGCCAGCCGGTTGGCGCCGTGCAGGCCGCTGTAAGCGGTTTCGCCGATGGCGTAGAGATGGTCAACGTCGCTGCGTGCGCGCAAATCAGTCATCACGCCGCCGCAGGTATAGTGGGCGGCAGGCACCACCGGAATCGGTTCTTTGCTTATATTGATACCCAAACTGAGGCAGCGCGTGAAAATATTGGGGAAATGGTCTTGCAGAAACTCCATCGACTGGTGCGAGATGTCCAGATAAACGCAATCCAGCCCTGCCTTCTTCATTTCGTAATCGATGGCGCGCGCCACGATATCGCGGGGGGCCAGTTCGGCACGCTTGTCGTGTTCCGGCATAAAACGTGTTCCATCTGGCAGTTTCAAAATTCCGCCTTCGCCGCGCACCGCCTCGCTGATCAGAAATGATTTGGCATGCGGGTGATATAAGCAGGTGGGATGAAATTGTATGAATTCCATGTTGGCGACGCGACATCCGGCACGCCATGCCATTGCTATGCCATCGCCCGTCGCGGTGTCCGGGTTGGTGGTGTACAGATACACCTTGCTGCTTCCGCCTGTAGCCAGGACGGTGTGTTGCGCGGCTATGGTGACCACTTCGTCCGTGCTGGTGTTGAGCGCATAGACGCCGTAGCAGCGATTGTCCGACAGGCCCAGTTTTCTGCCGGTAATTAAATCCACCGACATGTGCTTTTCCAGCAGGGTGATGTTGGGGTGTCGGAGCACCTTGCCGGAAAGCGTTTCCTGAACGGCGTGTCCAGTCGCGTCAGCAGCGTGAATAATGCGCCGCTGGTTGTGCCCGCCTTCGCGTGTCAGGTGATAGCCCATGTCGCTGCTGACGTCTTTGGTGAAAGGCACGCCCTGGGCTATCAGCCAGTCTATGGCCTGCTTGCCATGTTCAACCACATAGCGGGTGGCATTGGGCTCGCAGAGCCCTGCGCCGGCCAGTTGAGTGTCGTGGGTGTGTGCTTCCAGGCTGTCATCGGTCGACAAAACAGCGGCAATACCGCCCTGTGCCCAATTGCTTGCGCCATCCAGTAGGGATTTTTTGGTGATTAGCCCCACCTTTTGATGATCTGCTAGCTTGAGTGCCAATGTCAGTCCGGCAAGGCCGCTGCCAATTATCAATGTGTCAAATTGCAGCAATTAGATTCTCGGTATTCTTGTTGTGATGAACGAACTATAGCAAAACTGTCATGCATAAAGAGCGGAATTTGTTGTCAGTTGGTAAATTCCGTCCGGCGCCGAAACAGTTCAAGCGGGCTGACGAGTTTGACAGCTAGCGGTTATACTGTGCCTCGCCGCATGTTTTATGTAATTACAATCGGATAATCAGGGATGGAAGATCGGGAATTTGATCAGCAGTTGGTAGAACGCGTACAGCGCGGGGATAAACACGCCTTTGATCTTTTGGTTGCGAAATATCAGCGGAAACTGGGGCGGCTGATTTCTCGTTTTGTGCGTGATACCGGCGAAGCCGAGGATGTGACGCAGGAAGCATTTATCAAGGCGTACCGCGCCTTGCCGGGTTTTCGTGGTGACAGTGCGTTTTATACTTGGTTGTATCGCATAGGCATCAATACGGCCAAAAATTACCTGCTGGCGAACAAGCGGCGTCCACCAACCAGCACCCATTTTGATGCGGAAGAGGCGGAGTCGTTTGAGGATGCAGGTCTCTTGCATGAAGTTAGTACGCCAGAAAATGAACTCATGAGCAAACAGGTTGTCAGTACCGTGCAATCGGCTTTGCAGCAGTTGCCCGAAGATTTGCGCAGTGCCCTGACCCTGCGCGAAATTGAAGGTTTGAGTTACGAAGAAATCGCCGGCGTGATGAATTGTCCTGTTGGCACGGTGCGATCGAGAATTTTCAGGGCACGCGAAGCGGTAGCAGAGAAGCTGCGCCCGTTGTTGGAAACCAGTAAAGGTAATAGGTGGTAATGATGAAACATGAAATTTCAGCGCTGATGGACGGCGAGTTGTTTGAAGACGAAGCAGAGATCATGTTCGATCAGCTCAAACAGGACCCTGACGCGCATCGCGATTGGGCGGTTTATCATCTGATTGGTGACGTGCTGCGACAGCCTGAGTATGTGCACCGCGACATCAGCGCAGCTGTGAGCGAACGTTTGCTGAATGAACCAACTGTACTGGCACCGCGCAGTCATGCGATCAAGCAAAAAGCGCGCGTGTTTGCGCTTTCGGCTGCGGCGTCGGTGCTGGCTGTCGGAGTCGTGGCCTGGATGTCATTGCAGATTAGTCCTGAAGCGGCGCCGCAGATGGCGATGCAGCAACCGGACGTGCGCCCGGTCAATTTGCAAATTCAACCCAAGTCAAATGACTACCTGATGGCGCACCAGGAATTCTCTCCCAGTAATGATATGAATGGCGGCGCTTCCTATATGCGCACGGTGACCTACAATCCGGGGGAAAAATCGCAATGAGGGTATGGGTGGGATTCTGTGGCTTGTTGTTGGCAGTAAATGTCTGTGCAGCCGAAGGAAACGCCAGGTTTGACTGGTTAAAGACCATAGCATTTGCAGGTCACCAGACGGATTACAGTGGCGTGTTTGTCTATCAGTACGGTAATCATGACGAGACATCGCGTATTACGCATGTGGTTGAAACCGACAGCGAGTATGAAAAGCTTGAGAGTCTGGACGGCCCCAAGCGCGAAATCATCCGCCATCACGGGCAAGTCTGGTGCTACAAAAATCATAAAATGGTGCAGGTTGACAGTCACCAGGGGCAAGTCAGATTCCCTCTGTTGTTGACGGATCAGTTGTCTGCATTGAGTGAAAATTACCGGGTCAGCGAGCTAGGCATCGAGAGAGTGGCCGGCTATGACACTCAGGTCGTGCTATTTCAGCCTAGGGATAATTTGCGTTATGCCCAGAAAATTTGGGTGCATACCGATTCCGGCTTGCTGTTAAAGTCGGCCGTGCTGAACGATAAAATGAAAATTGTTGAGCAGTATGCCTTCACTCAGCTAAAAATGGGGGCTGGGGTGGATCGTTCCTGGATCGCTTCCAGTGCTACAACGGCTTCTTTGGGTAAGGGTAAGGCCAGGCCTGCACGCAACAAGGTTGCGGCGACAGTAAACAGCGGTTGGGTCGTGGATGCCTTGCCGAGCGGTTTCAAGAAAACAATGGAAGTGGTGCGCCCGATGCAGGGAAAACATGCGCCTGTGACGCAGTTAGTGTTCTCCGATGGTTTGAGCGCTATCTCTGTTTTTATCGAGCCCGCTGATGGGGACGAAGATGATGTCGAGGGTTTGTCCAGTCGTGGTGCCGTCAATCTCTATCATAAGGTGGTGGATAAACATCTGTATAACGTGGTGGGTGAAGTGCCGCCCAGGGCGGTGATGCAGGTGTTGAATTCAGTGCGTTATAACGGTAAATAATCATGCTGGAAACGCGAGCAGTTGTGGTGCAGACGGACAAGCGCTACACGCTGGTCGAGGCCAGCCAGGGGAATGGTTGCGGTCAGTGCAATGGCAAGGGTTGCGGAACAGGTAAGTTGTCGCAGTTGTTTTGCAGCAAACCGCGTCAGTTCAAGGTAGATAATCAGATCAATGCCAAAATAGGCGATGAAGTCATCGTGTCGGTTGCCGAGGGCGCGGTGTTGCGCGGAATAGGGCTGGTTTATTTATTGCCGCTGGTGCTGTTGTTTGCCGGTGCGGCATGGGGCGGGAGTTGGGCCATGCAGGAGGACCAGCGTGACGGCTATGCGGCGATCGGTGCGTTATCGGGGCTGGTCGTCGGATTTGTTTTTGCCAAATGGTTTTCATCGCGTCAGTCCAGCCGACAAAATCATCCGTTTATTGCGCGCCTGTATCGAGAATAACGGCGCGATGAAAAATGAATTTTTTTACTATGAGGAGGTTGCATGCTAAAAAGGTTTATTAACACGACGATAGTGCTTGTCGGTGTTCTGTGTGGATTTTCAGCCCATGCCAACGGACTGCCTGATTTTACCGCTCTGGTGGAAAAACAGGGACCGGCGGTGGTCAATAGCAGCACCACGCAAATCGTGCGCAATGCACAAGGATTTCCCAATTTTCCCGAAGGGGACCCTATCTTCGATTTTTTCCGGCGTTTTGCTCCGCCCATGCCGCGCGCGCAGGAATCGCAATCACTAGGTTCGGGTTTTATCATCAGTGCGGATGGCTACATCATGACCAATGCGCATGTGGTCGATCATGCCGATAAGATTACCGTGCGCCTGACTGACAAGCGCGAGTTTGCGGCCCGCGTAATTGGTGTAGATAAACGTACTGACGTGGCGTTGCTGAAGATAGAGGCTGGTAATTTGCCCAAAGTGTTGCTGGGTGATCCCGACAAGCTGAAAGTGGGTGAATGGGTTGTCGCTATCGGCTCGCCGTTTGGTTTTGACAGCAGCGTGACGGCGGGTATAGTCAGTGCCAAGGGGCGCTCATTGCCGCAGGATAATTTCGTGCCGTTTATTCAGACTGACGTGGCTATCAATCCCGGTAATTCAGGCGGGCCGTTGTTCAATATGAACGGCGAGGTGGTCGGCATCAATTCGCAAATCTATACCCGTTCCGGCGGCTCGATGGGGTTGTCTTTTGCCATCCCGATTGATGTGGCAACGCAAGTGACGGAGCAATTGCGCACCAGCGGCACAGTGACGCGCGGACGCATCGGCGTAACCATACAGGAAATGACGCGCGAACTGGCTGAGTCGTTCGGCTTGAGCCAACCTAATGGCGCGTTGATCAGCAGTGTAGAAAAAGGCGGACCGGCGGATAAGGCGGGCATAGAGGCCAGCGATGTGATCCTTAAGTTCAACGGCAAAGCGGTGAATAATTCCAGCGATCTGCCGCGCATTGTTGCGGCGACCCGACCCGACAGCAAGGTGGTGGTCGAATTGTGGCGCAAGGGTGAATTGAAACAGTTGACCGTGGTCATCGCCAAAATGCCGGAAGAAGGTAAGCTGGCGCAGGCTGCCAAGGGGCTGGTCGAAGTGGCTGGTAAGTTGATTGCGCGCCTGGGCATTGCCGTGAGCGAGCTAACGCGTGAACAATTGCTGGAATTGCAGAGCGGTTTGCTGGTGGAAGAGGTCAAGGGATCGGCTGCACGCGCAGCCGGTTTGCAGCGGGGCGATGTGCTGCTGGCCATAGGTAATATACCGTTGCGTTCGCTGAATCAGCTTGAAGTCGTTCTTAAGCAGGTTCCTCAGGGCCGCAATGTTGCCTTGCTGGTACGCCGTGGCGATAACGCCTCTTATGTAGCGATTAAACTGGATGAGAAGTAATCACAGTCCTGCGTGTCGCGCCCAAATCAGATAGAATTCGCGCTTTGCGAACATACCGCGCCTTGCATCAATGCACGCTCGCCCCTGTGAGGAGCTGACACCTTACACGAGGGCGAGCGTGCCGCGATGAAAACCGGCGGTTTTTATTTGGAACTCCATGCAGCTAATCCGTAATTTCTCCATTATTGCCCATATCGATCACGGCAAGTCCACGCTGGCTGATCGCATCATTCATTTGTGCGGCGGCCTGTCCGATCGCGAGATGGATAAGCAGGTCCTTGATTCTATGGATATAGAACGCGAACGCGGAATTACCATCAAGGCGCAGACGGCTGCATTAAGCTACAAGGCACGCGACGGTCAGGTGTATAACCTGAATCTGATCGATACGCCGGGTCATGTGGACTTTTCCTATGAGGTGTCGCGCTCGCTGGCGGCCTGTGAGGGTGCGCTGCTGGTGGTGGATGCTTCGCAAGGGGTGGAAGCGCAGACCGTAGCCAACTGCTATACCGCGCTGGATCTCGGCGTGGAAGTCGTGCCGGTGCTGAACAAGATCGACCTGCCCTCAGCCGACCCGGATAACGCCATCGAAGAAATCGAAGAAGTTATCGGCATAGAAGCGCACGATGCGGTGCACTGTTCCGCCAAGACCGGAGTGGGCATTGAAGACGTGCTCGAATCATTGATTGCCAAGGTGCCGCCGCCCAGGGGAGATGTGGATGCGCCGTTGCAGGCGCTGATCGTGGATTCCTGGTTCGATAACTACGTGGGCGTGGTGATGCTGGTGCGGGTGATGAACGGCACGCTGAAACCCAAGGATAAGATACTGTTCATGGCCACGGGCGCACAGCATCTGACCGAGCATGTGGGCGTGTTCACACCCAAATCGCAACCGCGTGATTCCCTGAGCGCAGGGCAGGTAGGCTTCGTTATCGCCGGCATCAAGGAACTCAAATCAGCCCGCGTGGGCGATACCGTCACGCATCAGATGAGACCGGCTGCGCAGGCGTTGCCGGGTTTCAAGGAAATTCAGTCGCAGGTTTTTTCCGGACTGTTTCCGGTGGAATCCAATCAATACGAAGCGCTGCGTGACTCGCTGGAAAAACTCAAGCTGAACGACGCCGCCTTGCATTACGAACCGGAAGTATCACAGGCGCTGGGCTTCGGCTTTCGTTGCGGATTCCTCGGGCTGTTGCACATGGAAATCGTGCAGGAGCGGCTGGAGCGCGAGTTCGATATGGACTTGATCACCACGGCTCCGACGGTGATTTACGAGGTGGTGTTGCGCGATGGCACGGTGCTGACGGTGGATAATCCGTCCAAGATGCCCGATCCGTCCAAAATCGAGGAAATACGCGAGCCTGTCGTTACGGTCAATCTGTACATGCCGAATGAATATGTCGGTTCGGTTATTACCTTGTGCACCCAGAAGCGCGGACAGCAGATCAATATCAGCTATCACGGCAAACAGGTGAAGCTGGTGTACGAGATGCCCATGGCGGAAATCGTGATGGATTTCTTCGACAAGCTGAAGTCGGTGTCACGCGGCTATGCGTCCATGGACTATGAGTTCAAGGAATATCGCTCGGCCGATGTGGTCAAGGTGGACATGCTGATTAACGGTGAGAAGGTGGATGCGCTGGCGGTGATCGTACATCGCGCCAACAGCCAGTATCGCGGGCGCGAAGTAGCGGCCAAGATGCGCGAACTGATTCCGCGCCAGATGTATGACGTGGCGATACAGGCGACCATAGGCTCGAATATCATTGCGCGCGAAAACGTCAAGGCGATGCGCAAGAACGTGCTGGCCAAATGCTACGGCGGCGATATTTCCCGCAAGAAGAAGCTGCTGGAAAAGCAGAAGGCCGGCAAGAAGCGCATGAAACAGGTGGGCAATGTGGAAATACCGCAGGAAGCCTTCCTGGCAATTTTGCGCGTGGATGATTAATAAAGGAAATTTCACGCGGAGACGCGGAGTGCGCGGAGATAGGGAGATGCTGATTTATTTGTCTAAATCAGCGCTTCCATAGTAGACATCATGATAGGGGGCTTTTGAAAATCTTGTAAAGCCATCATTGAGAGTAATAGTTTTAATATCGTGTTTTGTTTTTGATTTTCTCCGCGAGCTCCGCGTCTCCGCGTGAAATATGTTTTTTGGTTTTGCCGATTTAGGGAATAAAAATGGATTTTGCTTTGATAATGTTCGTTTTGCTGCTGATCACTGGCGGCATCTGGTTGCTGGATCGCTTCGCTCTGGCGGCTAAACGCGCTGGCGGGGTGGCCGAACCGTGGTGGGTGGAATATGCCAAAAGCTTTTTCCCAGTCATTCTGATCGTATTTTGCATCCGCTCTTTCCTGGCTGAGCCGTTCAAGATTCCTTCAGGTTCAATGATTCCGACCTTGCAGGTGGGCGATTTTATTCTGGTAAATAAATTCACCTACGGTATCAGGTTGCCCATCATCAACCAGAAAATAGTCCAGATTAATGACCCGCAGCGCGGTGATGTGATGGTGTTTCACTACCCGGAAAATCCGTCGGTGGAATATATCAAACGCGTGGTTGGTGTATCGGGCGATGTGGTCGAATATAGAAGAAAGAGTCTGACTATCAATGGGATAGAGCAGGTTCAGCTGGCTGATGGCGATTACAATTATGTCGAAAGCGGCCTGAATTTTGTGCATACCGAGCGACGCATCGAAGCGCTGGGCGAGGGTAAACACGCCTTGCTGGTGAATCCCGATATGCCCAACGTGCATTTGAATTCGGTAGCCGAGTTCAAGGGGCGGGAGAATTGCACCTAGACGGAAGAGTCGGTGCGTTGCAAAGTGCCTGACGGACACTATTTTATGATGGGCGATAATCGCGACAACAGTCGCGATAGTCGTTATTGGGGCTTTGTTCCGGATAATCAGATCGTCGGTAAAGCCTTTTTAGTTTGGATGAATTTTTCTGATTTGAAGCGCATTGGTTTGTCGATATAACTAAGTAGGAGTATGCCATGAACATCGCAAAATTTGACCGCCAGCGCGGTTTGAGTTTCTCGGGATTTATCCAGGGAGCCTTTATTCTGGTTCTGCTCAGCGTGCTCGGACTGAAGTTGCTTCCGGTTTATATGCAGAATGGTGAGATTAAACAATTGTTTACGACGATTGCCAACGATCCTGAGATGCAAAAAGCCTCGTTGCGCGATATTCGCAATTCCTATAGCAGGCGATCCTCCATCGATAATATTACCGCCATCAATGCGGAAGATATCGATATCGATCGTGAGGGGGATAAGCCGGTTCTGAGCGCCAGCTATGCCGTCAAAATCCCGCTGGCGGGCAATATGAGCTTGTATCTCGATTTTAATCCCAGCAGTGCGGACAAGTAGGAATAGCGCAGAGTTGTGCCGGCAGTTGGGGTATGTATTCACACAACCCCAATTGTTGCAGCGCGCACTCACGCACCGCAGTTATGCGCCGGATCACAATGAACGGCTGGAGTTTCTGGGCGACAGCATACTCGGTTGTGTGATCGCCAAATACTTGTACAGCGAATTTCCTGATCTGAGTGAAGGTGATTTATCGCGCTTGCGTTCCAATCTGGTCAAGGAACCCACGCTGGTCATTTTTGCGCAACAACTCAATCTGGGTAGCCAGTTGAAACTGGGCGAAGGTGAGCTCAAGAGCGGCGGCTTTCGTCGTCCATCCATACTGGCAGATGCCGTCGAGGCGTTGTTCGGCGCTGTATTTGTCGATGGTGGCTTCGCTGCCGCAGAACAGGCCGTGCTGAACTTGTTTGTACCCTATCTGGCTAAAGTGGACATGAAAACGCTGGGCAAGGACGCCAAGACGCTGCTGCAGGAATATTTGCAGGGCAAGCGCCTCCCTTTGCCGGCTTACCGCGTTCTGGATACGCAAGGCGTGGCACACGAGCAAATGTTTCAAGTGGAATGCGCCATCCCCTCATTCAAACTAATCACGCGCGGGTCGGGCACCAGTCGCCGTAATGCAGAACAACAGGCAGCACTGGCTGCCTATCAAATAATTGGAAATAATAATGACTGAAACAACTGAAATCACCACCCAAGAGCCATCGGACACCCCCTTTCGCAGCGGTTATATCGCTATCGTAGGACGTCCCAACGTGGGCAAGTCCACCTTGCTCAATCATCTGATCGGGCAAAAGATCAGCATCACCTCGCGCAAGGCGCAAACTACGCGCCATCGTATCAACGGAATATTTTCTGACGAACATTCGCAATTCGTGTTCGTCGATACACCCGGATTTCAAATGAAGCACCTCAATGCCCTGAATCGCGGCATGAATCGCGTGGTGACCAGTAGTTTGCGCGATGTTCAAGTCGTGCTATACGTGCTCGAAGCGCTGCGTTATGACGAGCGCGACCAGGAAGTGCTCAAGCTGCTGCCGGACAATCGTCCGGTGCTGCTGGTGATCAACAAGATAGACGAAGTAGCGGACAAGGGCCAGTTATTTGACTTCGCCGAGCGCGTTGCAAAAGATTTCAAGTTTGCCGACATCATTCCGGTGAGTGCTAAATTTGGCAAGAAAATCGAAGAGTTGCGTGACACCTTGCGCAGCTTTCTGCCGGAAGGCGGGCTGATTTATGATCCGGAAGATGTCACCGATCGCAGCGAACGCTTTCTGGCATCGGAAATATTGCGCGAAAAGGTTTTTCGTTTTACCGGTGAAGAACTGCCTTATTCGGTCAGCGTGGTGATCGAAGAATTCAAGATGGACAAAAAACTGCGCCGCATCAGCGCCGCCATTTTGGTGGATAAGGAAGCACATAAAGTAATGCTGCTCGGTAAAAAAGGCGAAAAGATCAAGGAAATTGCCACTCAGGCACGACTGGACATGGAAAAACTGTTCGACGGCAAAGTATTCCTCGAAGTGTTTATTAAGGTGCGTAGCGGTTGGGCGGATGATGCACGCATGCTGCAAACGCTGGGTTATGAATAAGGCAGTCGCTAGTAGCTAGACGCTAGACGCTAGTCGTGAGTAGTGAGTAGTTAATTGAAAACTGATGATTTTATAGAATGACGACCAGGCAAAACAGGCATCAGGACGAACCGGCCTTTGTGTTGCATAGCCATCCGTTTCGCGAAACCAGCCTGTTGCTCGATGTGTACAGCCGTGAGCATGGCCGCCTGGCTATTGTGGCGCGGGGTGCCAGACGGCCGCGATCCGCGTTGCGCGGTGTGCTGATGAATTTTCAGCCGCTGCTGCTCTCCTGGTTTGGTAAAGGCGAGGTGCGCACGCTGCACAGCGCGGAGTGGCAGGGCGGGCAGCCTTATTTGCAGGGAACCGCGCTGATGTGCGGCTTCTATCTGAATGAATTGATGATCAATCTGCTGGCGCGCGATGACGCGCATGAGCAGTTGTTCGATTACTATCGTGCGACCCTTATCCGGCTGGCGCATGAAACCGATCATGCTGCCACCCTGCGTTGTGTGGAGAAGCATATGTTGCAGGAACTGGGTTATGCGCTGCAACTGGAAACAGAAGCGGGCAGCGGCAAGCCGGTGCAGGCAGACGTTGTTTATCGCTATGCCGTGGAGCACGGGGCCGTGCCGGATGATGGCGATGCGCGCAACGGTCTGCCGGTGATGGGTAAGACGCTGCTGGCGATGTCCGCCGATGAGTATAGCGACCCGGTTGCCGCGCAACAGAGCAAGCAACTGATGCGCATGATGCTGAACCACCACCTCGGCGGGAAAATTCTGCATACGCGTGAACTGATTAAGGATATGCAAAAATTATGAAGAAACTGGGACTCAATATTGACCATGTGGCTACCCTGCGTCAGGCGCGCGGTGCGCGTTATCCCAATCTGGTGCGCGCCGCACTGATTTGCGAGGAAGCCGGTGCGGATGCGATCACGCTGCATCTGCGCGAAGATCGCCGACACATTCAGGATGCGGACGTGGACGTGCTCAGAGGTATGCTGCAAACTCGCATGAATCTGGAATGTGCCGTCACTGAGGAGATGATCGCCAATGCGCTGCGCCTCAAGCCGCATGACTTGTGTCTGGTGCCTGAGCGCCGCGAAGAACTGACTACCGAAGGCGGTCTGGATGTGCTGCGCTATTATGATGCGGTTAAATCCGCTTGTGATCGTTGCGCCGATGCCGGTATCCGCGTTTCGCTGTTTATTGACCCTGACGAAAAGCAGATCGATGCTGCGGTGCGTATCGGCGCGCCGGTGATCGAGTTGCACACCGGAAAATTCGCGGATACCGACAGCGTCCCCGCATACAAACACGAACTGGAACGCATACGGGTAGCGGCTGCCTATGCGCATGCACAGGGCTTGCAGGTGAATGCGGGTCACGGTCTGCATTACCACAATGTGCAGGATATCGTTGCCATTCCGGAGATTGTCGAATTGAATATCGGTCATGCCATCATCTCCGAGTCGCTATTCATCGGACTGGATGCGGCGGTGCGCAAGATGAAGGCATTAGTGATGGCTCAGCACGCCTGAAATGATTTTCGGCATTGGCACAGACATCGTTGAATATGCGCGCATTGAAGCGATGTGGCAGCGTCACGGTATTCGTCTGGCGCAGCGTTTATTAAGCGTAGCCGAGCTGCCGGAATATGATTTGCATGCGCAACCGGCGCGTTTTCTGGCGAAACGCTTTGCTGCCAAGGAGGCCTTTGCCAAGGCGGCGGGCAGCGGCTTGCGTCATCCGGTATCGCTCAGCCGCATCAGCGTCGCGCATGACGGCCTCGGCAAGCCGGTATTGCAGTTCGATGCCACGCTGCGTAATTATCTTGCGCAACTGGGGGTCAGCGCTCATCACCTGTCCATCAGTGACGAACGCAATATGATCGTTGCGTTCGTCGTGCTGGAAACCCTATAAACGCCTGTCTGCATTCACGGCAAGCGCCATCTATGCACCGTATAATCCCGCGATATTTTTCTGCGTATTGAATGGATCGATTATTTATCTTCAGGCATGACAGACAAAAATATACCTACACATCAATTGCATCCGAAACGGACGGGTACGCTGCTCAAGGTTAGCAATCTGGTCACGGGGCTGCAAAGCGGTGCGGCCATAGTGGATGGTCTTTCCTTCGATATTGCGGCGGGTGAGACTTTCGCGCTGCTCGGCGAATCGGGTTGTGGCAAATCCATGACCGCGCTCTCCCTGATGCGTTTGCTGCCGGACGGGGTGAGCAATCGGGCGGGTTCGGTGCTGCTGGGGGAAACGCAGTTATTCGGTCTGCCGGAGCGCGAGATGTGCAGGGTGCGCGGTGGGCAGATGGCGATGATTTTCCAGGAGCCGGGGTTGAGTCTGAATCCGGTGATGACAGCGGGCGAGCAGATTGCCGAAGTGCTGGAGTTGCATCAGGGCTTGTCAGGTGCGGCCGCGCAACAACGCTGTATCGAATTGCTGGACCAAGTTGGTATCCCGGATGCGGCACGGCGCGTGCATGAATACCCGTTTCAGTTGTCCGGCGGCATGAAACAGCGCGTGATGATCGCCATGGCGCTGGCGGGAAATCCGCAGTTGATGGTTGCCGATGAGCCGACCACTGCGCTGGATGTGACGATACAGGCACAGGTGTTGCAATTGTTGCGCGACATGCAGGATAAGAACGGCATGGCGATGCTCTTGATCACGCATGACCTGGGGGTGGTGGCGGAAACAGCGCACCGTGTCGGCGTGATGTATGCCGGCCAGATCGTCGAGCAGGCCAGTCGCGAGGATTTGTTCGCACAGCCCCTGCATCCCTATACGCAAAAGCTGTTTGCTGCCCTGCCGCATGCGGGCAGGCGCGAGCAGCCGCTTACTGCGATTCCCGGTAGCGTGCCGCCGCTGGGCAGCATAGTGCAGGGATGCCGTTTCGCACCGCGTTGCGATCAGGCTTGGGCCTTGTGCAGCGAACAGACACCGGAATGGACGGTAGTGACGGCGGGGCAAGGCGTGAGATGCCATTTGTATTGCAGTGCTGAGGGGCGAGGACTGAGGACTGAGAATCCGGTGCTCAGCCTTCAGTCCTCAGTCCTAAGTCCTAAGTTCTCAGTCCTCAGACCTCGCTCCTCAGTCCTCTTGCAAGTTGAAAACTTGCAAGTATATTTCCCGATCCGTAAAGGCATCCTGCAGCGGGTGGCGGGGCAGGTGAAGGCGGTGGATGGGGTGTCGCTGGAAATTCCCGTGGGGCATACGCTGGCGCTGGTGGGGGAGTCAGGCTGCGGGAAAACCACGCTGGGCAAGGCCTTGCTGCAACTGATACCGCCGACGGCGGGTAGCGTGCAGTTCGACGGGCGCGAATTGCTGGGTGCATCGCGCGGTCAGCGTGCCTCGATGCAGATGGTATTTCAGGACCCGTATGCCTCGCTGAATCCTAAGATGCGCGTCGCAGAGATACTCGAGGAAGGTATGAGTGCGCTGGGCATGGGGGGGGGCAGCACAGCGCGACAGACACATATCGATACTCTGCTGGATAAAGTGGGGTTGGCGCGTACCGCCAAGTGGCGTTATCCGCATGAGTTTTCCGGCGGACAAAGGCAGCGCATTGCAATCGCGCGCGCGCTGGCGGTATCGCCGCAGTTGCTGATATGCGATGAGCCAACCAGTGCGCTGGATGTGTCGGTGCAGGCGCAGATACTCAATCTGCTCAAATCGCTGCAACAGGAATTGAACCTGAGTTATCTGTTCATTACGCACAACCTCGCGGTGGTGGAATATCTGGCGCATGAAGTGTGTGTGATGTATCTGGGGCGCATCGTCGAGCGCGGCAGCGCAGCAGAAGTATTGCGCTCTCCCGCTCATCCGTATACGCAGGCGCTGCTATCCGCCGTGCCGCGTCTTGATGGCATGCGCCGGGAATTTATTCGGCTGGCCGGGGATTTGCCCTCACCCGCCAATCCGCCCGCCGGATGCCATTTCGCGCCGCGTTGCAGTCATGTCGAGGCGATTTGCCGGCAGCACTATCCGATTGCTGTGAAAATATCGGCAACCCACACAGTGCATTGTCATTTCCCGGTGCAAAAAGGTAATTCAAGTTGACGGGATGCGGCGTTTAGATTACAAAGGTGACAGTGTGTTTGCTTTATTTTTGACGTGTGCAGTAATTTTTAACTTAATCTTTTCGAGGAGAGCATCATGGGTACTAATTCAACAAGTTTACAAAGCGATGTCAGCAAAGAAAAGCTGATGCAGGATTTGCAAGTTGTGGTTTCGGATGCTGAAGAGTTGCTGAAAGCGACCGCCAGCCAGGCAGGTGAAAAGGTGAGCGCTGCTCGCGAACGCATACAGGACAGCTTGAATGCCGCCAAGGCGCGTTTGGCCGAAGCAGAAGAAGCTATGCTGGAAAAAACCAGACAGGCTGCCAGGGCGACTGACGAATACGTGCACGATAATCCATGGCGGGCAGTTGGCATCGCAGCCGGGGTTGGTCTGGTTGTGGGTATGTTGATTTCGCGCGGGCGCTAAGTTATGACAGCAGCGAGTTCCGGTCTGCTGGGTTCGGTCAAACGATTGTTGTCTACGCTGACGGCTATTGCCTCGACCCGGCTGGAGCTGCTGGTAAATGAGTTGCACGAGGAGCGTCTGCATCTTGAGCAGGTGCTCCTTTATTTTTTTGCCGCCTTATTCTGTTTCGGTATGACGATTATGCTGTTGACGGTTTTCATCGTAGTGCTGTTTTGGGATGATCATCGCCTTCTGGTCCTGGGCGGCCTGAGTGCTGTATTTCTGGGGGGCGGTTTGATACTGGTGCAAAGCCTGCGCAAACTGACTCAGGAGAAATCCAGATTATTTTCCGTGACACTGGCCGAACTTGCTAAAGACAGGGAGCATCTGGATGAGCGCAATGGATAAGCGCAAATTCGAGGTGATACAGCGTCGTCAGGTGTTGCTGGCAGAAATATCCGGTCAGCGTGAACATCTGGGCGAACTGGCTAAGCGCTGGCAACCCGCGCTACGCGTAGCAGATCAGGCTGTGGTTGCGGTGAATTTTCTCAAGGTGCATCCCGTGCTGATTGCTGGGCTGGCCGGCCTGTTGGTGGTGCGCCGCAACGGTCTGTCCGCTCTGGTGAAAGGCGTGTGGCGGACTTGGAAAGCCTATCGCTACGTCCAGGATTTCTCCAAAAAAATGGCAGCACGCTTGTAGTTAAATTACCTCGCCATCCCTGATGAGCTGGCATCAGAACATCAGCAGGCGCTGTTATTTCTTCTGGTAGGCGAGGTCAATCTTTCTGTTCTTGGCCGCCGTAATTTTCCTTTGGGTCGTTTTACGTTGCGCGATTTTACGCGTGCCTGATTTCGCCAAGCGCCTAGTGCTTTTGCGTGATGCGCTGCGTGCTTTTTCCTGAACGATGGTCAGTGTCTGTCCTGCTTTGATGTGTCTGGTGCGACCATTCCAGCTGCTGAGTTTGCTGACGCTGACGTTGTAACGGCGTGCCAGTTTGGCCAGGGTCTCTCCCTTGCGAACCGTATGTTTGATGGTGGTGGCGTAGTTGCCCGTCTTGCTGACGGGATGCAAATGCATGTTGAAGGCTTCAAATTCGTCCTCGCCCTCGTCGGGGTCGCCGTTGAGCGGCACGAGCAGCGTTTCGCCTGAGCTGGTACGGGTGCGTGCGGACAGGCTGTTGACCTTTTTCAATCTTTCCACGGAGAGACCGAAACGAGGGGCCAGCTGATCGAGTCTTTCACCCTTTTTAGCATGATAAGCCTGCCAGCTTACCAGCGGTTTGTCGTAGTTTTCCAGATTGGTCTGATAGGTTTCTATTTTATCTATCGGCAGCAAAATAAAATCACTGTTGTCTTGCAAGATTACCGGACGGTTGTGTGCCGGATTCAGTGCAATGAATTCTTCTCTGGAGATGTCGGCCAGTTGCGCGGCCAGTTTTACGTCTATGTGTTTTGCAAAAGAGACCGCAGCAAAGTAGGGTTCGTTGGAAATGGTCGGCAATACCAAACCAAAGCGTTCCGGATCCGCGACGATATTTTTAATGGCTAACAGTTTGGGCAGATAATTGCGAGTCTCATCGGGCAAGGTCAGGCTGGAATAATTTACGGCCAGACCTTTCTTGCGGTTGCGTTCCTGAGCGCGCGACACGGCACCTTCACCCCAGTTATAGGCAGCAAGCGCTAACTCCCAGTCACCGAACATGGCGTGCAGTTTTTCCAGGTAATCCAGTGCGCCGGTGGTCGCGCTGGTGATGTCGCGTCGACCGTCGTACCACCAGTTTTGTTGCAAACCGAAAACTTTTCCGGTGGAAGGAATGAATAGCCAGAGACCAGAGGCAGTGCTGGTGGAGTACGCGCCTGGATTGAAGGCGCTTTCTATCATCGGTAGCAGCGCGATTTCGCTGGGCATACCGCGGCGCTCCACTTCGCTGGTGATGTAATACAGGTAGCGACTTCC
>JAURZN010000056.1 GCA_030653355.1 Gallionella sp.
CGATGTGCCGCAAAAACGCTGGATACAGGACAGACTGGAGGGGGTGCGCGGTGTCTCCGGATATGATGCCGCACAGCGCCGCCGTATCCTGGGGCGCCTGACCGCTGCGGAGACGCTGGAGCGTTATCTGCATACCAAGTATGTCGGACAAAAACGTTTCTCGCTGGAAGGCGGCGAAACTCTTATTCCGCTGCTCGATCATCTGTTACAGCGCGCGGGTGGTAAGGGCGTGAAAGAAGCCGTGATCGGCATGGCGCATCGCGGACGATTGAATGTGCTGGTGAATATATTGGGTAAACAGCCGCGCATGTTGTTCGCCGAATTTGAGGGCATACACGCGGAAAATCTCACTTCCGGCGATGTGAAATATCATCAGGGATTCTCGGCCAATATCCAGACACCGGGCGGCAAGGTGCATGTGGCGCTGGCCTTTAATCCCTCGCATCTGGAAATCGTCAATCCGGTGGTGGAAGGTTCGGTGCGGGCGCGCCAGCATCGCCTGAAGGATAGGGAAGGCAACAAGGTCATACCGATACTGATGCATGGCGATGCGGCATTCGCCGGGCAGGGTGTGGTGATGGAAACGCTGAACATGTCGCAGACGCGCGGATTTCATACCGGCGGCACGCTGCACATTATCAATAACAATCAGATCGGCTTTACCGTTTCGGACAAGCGCGACATGCGCTCCAGCCAGTATTGTAGCGATGTGGCGAAGATGATCGATGCGCCCATATTCCATGTCAATGCGGATGATCCTGATGCCGTGATGCTGATCACTGAAATCGCGCTGGACTACCGCATGCAGTTCCAGCGTGATGATGAGATCGATCTGGAGTGTTTCCGCAAGCTGGAGCATAACGAACAGGATGAGCCGCTGGTCACGCAACCCTTCATGTACCGTCATATTCGCCAGCATCCGGGAACGCGCGCGCTCTATGCGCAGCGTCTGCTGGACGAAGGCGTGATCGAAGCCGGGGAAGCCGACGAGATGGTAGTGAACTACCGGCTGGCTATGGACGAGGGGCATAACTCAATACAGCCTGCCTTGGAAAACGGCGGTAAGGCACGTCATGAAGTGCGAGCGCAGAGTGTATGGGCGCCGTTCAAACGCGGCACCGCCTGGAGTATTCCGGTAGATACCTCGGTTCCGATGGATCGGTTGCAACACCTGGCTGTGCCACTGACGACCGTGCCGGGCAAGGTTCAGGCAGGCATGCCGTCGCTAGGCGGCGACTCGAAAAATTTCGTATTGCATTCGCGCGTGCAGAAAATTGTCGAAGACCGCATTGCCATGGCACGCGGCGAATTGCCGCTGGACTGGGGAATGGCGGAAAATCTGGCCTATGCCACGCTGCTGACCGAGGGTTATCCGGTGCGTCTGAGCGGGCAGGATGTCAAACGCGGCACGTTCTTTCATCGCCATGCTGCCTGGCATGACCAGAATCGCGTGGAATGGCACGAAGGCGTGTACATCCCGCTGCAACATCTGGCACCCGATCAGGCGGATTTCGCGGTGAACGATACGCTGCTGTCCGAAGAGGCGGTGCTGGGGTTTGAATATGGTTACGCCACCGCCGAACCGAATTCGCTGGTGTTATGGGAAGCGCAGTTCGGCGATTTTGCCAATGGCGCGCAAGTGGTAATCGACCAGTTTATCGCTTCAGGCGAGGCGAAGTGGGGCAGGTTGTGCGGCCTGGTAATGCTGTTGCCACACGGCTATGAGGGGCAGGGGGCCGAGCATTCCTCGGGGCGCATCGAACGCTATTTGCAACTGTGCGCCGATTACAATATTCAGGTCTGCATTCCTTCGACCCCGGCGCAAATGTTCCACTTGTTGCGCCGCCAGATGTTGCGTCCCACCCGCCACCCGCTGATCGTGTTCACCCCGAAAAGCCTGCTGCGCAGCAAGGAAGCGGCTTCGCCGCTGAGTGATTTTACCGGGGGCGGATTCCGTCCGGTGATCGCGGAAGTGGACGAACTGGATGCGGGCCGTGTGCGTCGCATTATCGCGTGCAGCGGCAAGATTTATTACGAACTGCTCAACGCGCGCCGCGACAAGGGGAGAGACGATATGGCGATTATACGTATCGAACAGCTCTATCCCTTCCCGCATGCGGATTTCGCGGCACAGCTGGTGGCTTATCCGAATGCGACAGAATTCCTCTGGTGTCAGGAAGAGCCGGGGAATCAGGGCGCGTGGCATCGCATCCAGCATTATTTCACGCGCCATTTCCGCAAGGGCATGCGCCTGGGTTATGCGCTGCGTCCTTCATCAGCCGCACCGGCCGCCGGTTATCTGGCGGTGCATAACGAACAACAGAAGGCGGTGATCGAAGCCGCGTTCCGTCCCGATCTCGATGTAAAGAATAATCCAGGAGCCTCTCGCCATGAGCATCATTGAAGTCAAAGTGCCGCAACTCTCCGAATCCGTATCTGAGGCAACTTTGCTGACCTGGCATAAACAAGTCGGCGAACAGGTAATGGAAGGGGGAAATTTGATCGACGTCGAAACCGACAAGGTGGTGCTGGAACTGCCCGCCTCGAAAAGCGGCGTTCTGACCCGCATCATCAGGGGTAACGGCGAAAAGGTAGCCAGCGAAGAGCTGATTGCGCTGATCGACACCGATGCAGTAGTGGTGCAGGTCGCTCCGGCAAAAGAGGTGTTGCATGCCGTGCCGCCCTCGGTGCGTAAACTCGCGCATGAGCTGGATGTGGATACCGATGCGGTGCAAGGCAGCGGGCGCAGCGGGCGCGTCACCCGGGAAGACGTGCTCAATGCGATGCAACAGGTATCACCCGGTCCGGCATCTCAGGAGGTACCGGCCATTGCGCCATCCGGCAACCGCCCGGAACAGCGTGTGCCGATGACGCGCATCCGCCAGCGCATCGCCGAACGCCTGCTGCAGTCGCAACAGAATGCCGCGATACTCACCACCTTCAACGAAGTGAACATGCAGCCGGTGATGGATTTGCGCAACCGTTACAAGGATGCCTTCGAGAAGAAACACGGCATCAAACTGGGCTTCTCCTGCTTCTTCGTCAAGGCGGCCGTACAGGCCTTGCAGCGTTTCCCCATCGTCAACGCCTCGGTGGATGGCACCGACATCATCTATCACGGCTATTTCGACATCGGTGTGGCCATAGGCAGCGAGCGCGGACTGGTCGTGCCCATCATCCGCGATGCCGACAAGTTGTCGTTTGCCGACATCGAAAAACAGATCGCCGATTTCGGCGCGCGCGCCAAGGTTGGCAAGCTGACCATGGAAGAGCTGACCGGCGGCACCTTCTCGATTTCCAATGGCGGCGTGTTCGGCTCCATGCTCTCCACGCCCATCATCAACCCGCCACAAAGCGCCATCCTCGGCATCCATGCCACCAAGGACCGCGCGGTGGTGGAAAACGGCCAGATCGTGATCCGCCCGATCAATTATCTGGCCGTCTCCTACGATCACCGCATCATCGACGGTCGCGAAGCCGTGCAATTTCTGGGTGCCATCAAGGAAGCGCTGGAGTTTCCGGGACGCATATTGCTGGATTTGTAAATGGAAGCGTTTCGCGCCTACCGTATTTACGAGGAAAACGGAGCATCCACAGGGCGGTTTGTCGAACTTCGGCTTCCCGATCTCGATCCCGGCGAGGTGGTCATCAAATCGCATTATTCCAGCGTGAATTACAAGGATGCGTTGGCCGCTACCGGCGCGGGAAAAGTGATACGCCGCTTTCCCTGTGTCGGCGGGGTGGATGTCTCAGGGGTGGTGGAAACCTCGACCGACGCGCGCTTTAAACCGGGCGATGAGGTGCTGGTCACCGGTTACGGCATGGGCGTGTCACATGACGGCGGTTTTGCCGAGTACGTGCGGGTTCCGGCGGA
Organism: Gallionella sp.; assembly: GCA_030653355.1. Classification (GTDB taxonomy): domain Bacteria; phylum Pseudomonadota; class Gammaproteobacteria; order Burkholderiales; family Gallionellaceae; genus Gallionella. Next base: position 3,875 of record JAURZN010000056.1, read on the forward strand.
TTGGGTCGTGCCGCTGCCTCCGGGTCTGACCTTGTTTGATGCGATGGCGCTGGGTACGGCAGGTTTTACAGCCGCGCTGTCGATACACCGGCTGGAACAAAACGAATTGCGCCCCGAGAGTGGAAAAATAATTGTCACCGGGGCGAGCGGCGGGGTGGCGAGTCTGGCGATACAGATGCTGTCGCAATTGGGCTATCACGTCGTCGCACTGACGGGTAAGGATAGCGAGCATGAATACCTGAAATCGCTGGGGGCGGCCGAAATCCTGTCGCGCAACGATCTGCTGATGGGTACGCGGCCGCTGGAAAAGGCGCTGTGGGCCGGCGCGCTGGATGCGGTGGGCGGCGAGACGCTGGCCTGGCTGACGCGCAGCATGCAACAGAACGGCGCGATTGCCAGCTTCGGCAATGCGGGCGGTATCGAATTGCACACCACGGTGATGCCTTTTATTTTGCGCGGCGTGCGCCTGATCGGGATTGATTCCGCCGCGACCGCGATGCCGCTGCGCCGTGAAATCTGGCGGCGCCTGAGCATTTCACCCTCCAAGACTTCAGGGGGCGCGGGGGGGCTGTATCCCAGGCAGCTGGCACAGGCGACGCATTGCGTATCCTTAGGTGAATTGCCGGAAATATGTGCTCAAATGCTGCAAGGCAAGTCGCACGGACGCACAGTCATACAGTTCGCGTACTGATTTCTGATACCCCTAAATTTTTTCCAGCAATTCGTTGAGGAAGGCACTGGTTTCTTCCGGACGGGCCAGCATCGCACCGCTGATCCAGAATACATCTTCGGCACGGCTGCCCAGTGTGTTGATCTTGGAGCGGTGCAGTCGTATGCCATGTTGGTCGAGTATTTGTGCGATGCACGCCAGCAGTCCGGGGCGGTCGCCGGAGATTAGCGACAGCACGTACATGCCATGGCGATCCCGCTCGATATTGACTTTGGTATTGATCGGAAAGTGTTTTAGCTGACGGCTTACCCGACCGGTGGTGATGGCGCCGACCTTGCTACCCTGCATGATTTTTTGGGTGAGTTCGAATTCGATGTAGTTCATCAGGTCGCGGTAGGCCATGTCGCTGCGGGTGATTTCCATGACCTGAAAGCTGTTCAGTGCGTAACCATGTTGCGTGGTGTGTATCTTGGCATCGACAATGGTGTACTGCATGCGCGAGAAAAATTCACAAATGTATGCGAACAGCCAGCGTTGATCCGGGCAATACACCATCACTTGCAAGCCGGTATCCGCCCGGCTCAGGCGTGTCTTTACGATGGCGGTTGTGGCATTGACCCTGATAGCCAGCAAGCGGGTATGCCAAGCGATTTCCTGCGCTTCGTGATCCAGAAAATAGCTGTCATCGAGTTGCGCCCATAGCAGGCGGTAGGATTCGGGCGCGATGGCATATAAATTCAGCGTGGCTGCGGCTTGTTCGCGTATCTCGTCCAGACGATTGGCGGCCACGCCTTCTTTCATATAGCGGCGCGTCAACTGGAACAGGTCTTCCATCAGTTTGCCTTTCCAGGCATTCCAGACCTTGGGGCTGGTGCCCTGCACATCGGCAACGGTCAGCAAATACAGCGCAACCAGATAGCGCTCATTCCTGATTTTGTCGGCGAAAGCGGCGATTACTTCCGGATCGGCCAGATCATGCTTTTGTGCGGTGGCGGACAGGGTGAGATGCTGTTCGACCAGCCAGACTACCAGATCGCTGTCGTCGCGGCTCAGTTGGTGGTGTGTGCAGAACAGGCGTGCATCCTTTTTACCCAGCAGCGCATGATCGCCGCCGCGTCCCTTGGCGATGTCGTGGAACAGGCCGGCGATATACAGCACTTCGGGGCGGGCAAATTCCCCCATCAGTTTGTTGCACAGCGGCCGTTCATGTGCGTGTTTACTCAAGGCGAAACGGCGCAAATTGCGCACCACCATCATGATGTGCTTGTCCACCGTATAGACGTGGAACAGATCGTGCTGCATCTGCCCGACTATGCGCCCGAAGGCGGGCAGGTAGCGTCCCAGAATGCCATACTGGTGCATGCGGCGCAGCGCGTGTGTGACGCCCTGCGGCTGGCGCAGGATTTCCATGAAACGCGCGCGGTTGACCGGATTACGACGGAATGACGCGCCTATGTGCAATTGCGCACGCCACAAGGCGCGCAAGGTCAGTGCGGTGATATCCGTCAGTTCAACGTGCTGTTGCAGGATCAGGAAGAGCTCGAATATCGCCTCCGGCGTATGCTCGAACAATTGCTCATCGCGTATCTCCAGCAAGCTGCCGATGACGCGAAATCGTGCGTTCAGCGTGTGTTGCGGCGGCGCTTCCTGAAACAGGTAGTCGTGCAGATTTTGCAGCAAGATGGTGTTGAACTGGCGCACCGCGAGTTTGGTGCGGTAATAACGCTGCATCAAATGCTCGCTGGCGCGCCGATTGTCAGAAGGGTTGATGCCCATTTGTTCGGCCAGCGCAGTTTGAAAGTCGAACAGCAGCCGGTCTTCGCGCCGATGGGCCAGATAATGAAGCCGGGTGCGCAGTGTTTGCAGCAGGCTGTCGTGGCGTGCGATCTGGCGCGCTTCGGCAGTCGTTATTAATCCGGCTTTGGCAAGCTCTGTCCAGTGCGTGCCCAGTCCCGCCGCGCGACTGATCCAGGTAACGGTTTGCAGATCGCGCAAGCCGCCCGGACTCTCCTTGATATTGGGTTCAAGATTAAAGTCGGCATCATCAAACCGGTTGTGACGCTGTTGCTGCTCGTGCAGCTTGGCAAGGAAAAAATCGCGCGGATTCAGCTGATCGCGTATGGCGACTCCCAGCTCGTCAAAAAGGAGTGTATTGCCACAGAGCAGACGCGCTTCCAGCAAATTGGTCTGTACCGTGATATCAACCGCTTCGTTCAAACATTCCGCTCCGCTGCGGATGCTGTGACCCACTTCCATGCCGATGTCCCACAGCAGGGCAATCAATTCGTGCAG
>JAURZN010000083.1 GCA_030653355.1 Gallionella sp.
CCAGCGGAAAACCATGCCCTGAATAACCCTGTATCCACAACACCCCCGCCAGATAAAGCGCTACCGTCAGCAAGGCGAGCAGCAGCGATGCGCTGTCCAGCCCCCATGCGGAGGGTACGAAGCGGCGTACGCGCAACACGATAAAATTGGTGAATACCATGACAAATTCGCCGACAGGGTTACGCAGCGGCGCCCGCAACCATTGCAGATGAAAACGCAACAGCAATATCGCAGCAAAAGATTGCAGCACCACGTCCAGCAGGAATAGCAACGCCTCGTTTAACATTATGATTTACCCAATTCATCGCCCATCTCACGCGAACGCGCTTCGGCAGCCAGCGCCGCCTGCACAAGATGCGCCGCAACTTGATTCTGTTCCAGACTCAGCAAAGCGCGTTCGGTCGTTCCGTTTTTGGAAGTGACGCGAGTGCGCAGTACGGCGACCTCCTCAGTGCTGGCGGCCGCCAGCTTACTGCCGCCGAGAAAGGTGGCCACGCTCAGACGCCGCGCTTCTTCATCATTGAAACCAAGCTTGAGCGCGGCCTGCTGCAGGGCTTCGATCAGATAAAACACATAAGCCGGGCCGCTGCCGGAAATCGCCGTTACCGCATCCACCATCGCCTCGTCATGCAACCACAAGGTTTCGCCCACAGCCGCCAGAATATTTTGCGCCTGTTCGCGCTGTGCGCCGCTCACCGCAGGCATGGCATACAGACCGGTCATGCCGCATCGTATCAAGGAAGGCGTATTGGGCATCGCACGCACCACGGCCTGACTACCAACCCAGCGCGCCAGATCCACAGCACGTATGCCTGCCGCGATGGAAATCAGCAGCTGTCCGTTGAGCAAAGGCGCCAACTGCTGGGCGACATCACGCAATTGCTGCGGCTTGACGGCGAATACGATGGCTTCACTGCCCGACACGCCTTCTGCAAGACTTTCCACAGCACGCACCGAAAAGTCACGCTGCAATCGTGCACGATTTTCCGCATTGATCTCCACCACGCTGATCTGCTGCGCACTAAACCCCTGACCCAGCAAGCCGCCGATCAAGGCCGTCGCCATGTTGCCGCCGCCGATAAAACAAATATTCATAACATACCCTTTAAATTCAAAGTATTACTAAGAGCGCTCACCAAAAATGGCAGAACCTACCCGCACTACAGTCGCGCCTTCGGCTATCGCTGCCGAAAAATCATGCGACATGCCCATCGACAAAGTATCCAGCCGCAAACCCCGCAAATTGATTTGATCTCGCAGTTCACGCAATTGCGCGAATCCTGCACGCTGTTCTGCAAACTTATCCGTCGGCGCGGGAATCGCCATCAGGCCGCGCAATTGTAAATTAGGCAGCACCGCGACCGCTTCAGCCAGCGCCCCGACCTCATCGGATTGAACTCCGCTTTTACTGGCCTCACCGCTGATATTCACCTGCAGGCACACTTGTAACGGCGGCAAATGCTCAGGCCGCTGTGCAGCCAGGCGTTCGGCAATTTTTAACCTGTCCACGCTGTGCACCCAGGAAAAATTTTCTGCTATAGCCCGCGTCTTGTTGCTTTGTATCGGCCCGATGAAATGCCATTCGACAGGCAAATCCTGCAAATCTGCTATTTTCCCCAGCGCCTCTTGCAGATAACTTTCGGCAAAACAGCGCTGACCGGCCTGATACGCTTCGCGCAGCGCCGGTGCAGGGAAATTTTTGCTCACGGCCAGCAGCTTGATTTCATCCACCGTTCGGCCTGCCGAAACAGCCGCTGCTACCATTGCGGCGCGCACGGCTTGCAAGTTGCCAGCTATTGTTGTCATAATCCCCTACCCGCTTTTACCCGTCCTGACCGTGGTGCTGTCAACCGCCACACCAAACCCGGAACATTATAATGGATATCACAGAACTGCTTGCCTTTGGCGTCAAGAACAAGGCTTCCGACCTGCACCTCTCCTCCGGCCTGCCGCCGATGATACGTGTGCATGGCGACATGCGCCGCATCAATCTGCCCGCGATGGAGCACAAAGAAGTCCACGCGATGATTTATGACATCATGAACGACGGACAGCGCAAGTTCTATGAAGAAAACAAGGAAGTGGATTTCTCCTTTGAAATCCCCAATCTGGCACGTTTCCGCGTTAATGCCTTTGTACAGCAACGCGGCGCGGCAGCGGTCATGCGTACCATTCCTTCCAAAGTTCTCACCCTGGAAGACCTGAAAGCGCCCAAAATATTTACTGACATCTCCAGCTTTCCGCGTGGTCTGGTACTGGTCACCGGCCCGACCGGTTCAGGAAAGTCCACCACGCTGGCAGCGATGATCAACTACATCAACGAGAAGGAACTCGGCCACATTCTGACGGTGGAAGACCCGATCGAATTCGTGCATGAATCGAAGAAATGCCTGATCAACCAGCGCGAAGTCGGCCGCGACACCCTGTCGTTTAACGCTGCCCTGCGTTCCGCGTTACGCGAGGACCCTGATGTGATTCTGGTCGGTGAGATGCGCGACCTGGAAACCATACGCCTGGCGATGACGGCGGCGGAAACCGGCCATCTGGTGTTCGGCACGCTGCACACCAGCTCAGCGGCCAAGACCATAGACCGTATCATCGACGTGTTCCCCGCTGACGAAAAGGAAATGGTGCGTGCGATGCTGTCCGAATCGCTGCGTGCGGTTATTTCCCAGGCGCTGCTCAAGACCAAGGACGGAACCGGCCGCGTGGCCGCGCACGAAATCATGATGTGCACCCCCGCCATCCGCAATCTGATCCGTGAAGCCAAAGTGCCGCAAATGTATTCCGCCATTCAAACAGGGCAAAACGTCGGCATGCAGACCCTCGATCAATGCCTGGTCAATCTGGTCAAGAGCAATGCAATTACCCCGGCGGAAGCGCGCAGCAAGGCGATGAACAAGGACATGTTCCCGGGATAAAATATAGTCGCTAGTCGTTAGGCGTTAGGCGTTAGGCGTTAGGCGTTAGCAGGCTGCTAGTTTGCGAAATCACCCTTATTTGGAGTAGTAGCATGGAAAGAGATCAAGCCACCGAACTGATACACAACTTGTTGCGCGGCATGGCCACCAAGAAAGCATCGGATTTGTTCATCACCGCAGGCTTTCCGCCCGCCTTCAAGGTGGACGGCAAGATGACTCCGGTTTCCAGCCAGCCACTTTCTCACCAGCACACGCGGGAACTGGCGCGCAGCATCATGAATGACCGCCAGACCGCCGAGTTTGAAGCTACCCATGAATGCAATTTTGCAATCAGCCCGCATGGCATCGGGCGTTTCCGCGTCAACGTATTCATGCAGCAACAACACGTCGGCATGGTCATGCGTACCATCACCACCAAGATTCCCGACCTTGATGCCATGGGCATGCCGTCCATCCTCAAGGACATCGTGATGACCAAGCGCGGCCTGGTGATTCTGGTCGGCGCGACCGGCTCGGGAAAATCCACCACGCTTGCCGCCATGCTCGGCCATCGCAACCAGAACAGTTACGGCCATATCATTACCATCGAGGACCCGGTGGAATACGTGCATGAGCACGGTCACTGCATCGTCACGCATCGCGAAGTCGGCGTGGATACCGAATCATGGCAAGCCGCGCTGAAAAACACCCTGCGTCAGGCGCCCGATGTAATTCTGATCGGCGAAATCCGTGACCGCGAAACCATGGAATATGCCGTCGCTTTTGCCGAAACCGGCCATCTGTGCATGGCCACCCTGCATGCCAACAGCGCCAATCAGGCGCTGGACCGCATCATCAACTTTTTCCCCGAAGAACGGCGCGAACAATTGTTGATGGATTTGTCGCTAAACATCAAAGCGCTGGTTTCACAACGCCTGATTCCGAAAAAAGACGGCGCGGGGCGCGCCGCTGCGATGGAAATACTGCTTAACTCTCCGCTGATTTCCGACCTGATTTTCAAGGGCGAGGTGCACACCATCAAGGAAGTGATGGCCAAATCGCGCGAACTGGGCATGCAGACCTTCGATCAGGCACTGTTCGATCTGTTTGAGGAAGATGCCATCAGCTACGAAGAGGCGCTGAAAAACGCCGACTCGGTGAATGACCTGCGCCTGAAAATCAAGCTGGAAGGCAAGCATACCGCAGACCGCGACGTGATGAGCGGAACCGGACATCTCGAAATGACCTGAAGGCGCAAGCCGGAACATCCGCGCCCCCGTTACCGGGTCGGCCGGTTACTGCCCGAAACGATTTTATATTCCAGCAGGCGGCATTCGATCGCGCCGTTGAACAAGGGGGTGCGTTTAGAAGGTGACAGACGCATCTGTTTCAGGATGGCCTTGTCGGCGGTGAACAAATAGGCCGTCCAGCCGCCGAATTTCTTTTTCAGTGCATCGCCCAGCTTGGGGTACAGTTCGGACAACTCATCCAGTTCACCCATGCGCTCACCGTAAGGCAGATTCGCCACCATGATGCCGTGATCGGCAGGCGCTGCTATTTCCAGAATATTCGCCTGCTTGAGCTCCACGCAGTCCGACAACCCGGCTTCATGCAGATTGCGCCAGGCGGTCTTCATCGCATCGCCATACAGATCACTGCCGTATATCTCCAGCGGCTTGACCGGCAGCTGTGCCGCGATGGCCTGATCGCGCATCGCCTGCCACAAAGGCTTATCAAAATTCAGCAGTTTCTCGAAAGCAAAACCACGCGCAATGCCCGGCTGAATGTTCAATGCCATCTGCACCGCCTCAATCAGGAAAGTACCGCTGCCACACATCGGGTCCAGCAGCGGGATGCCGGGCTTCCATCCGGACAGACGCAATATCCCTGCCGCCAGATTCTCGCGTATCGGTGCGACATTGGTATGCTGACGAACGCCGCGCTTGAACAACGCATCACCGGAGGTATCCAGATACAGCATCAGTTTTTCGTCCTCGATGAACACATGAATGCGCACATCGGGGTTTAACGTATCCACGCTGGGGCGTTCGTTGCAATGCGCGCGAAAACGGTCGCACACCGCATCCTTGACCAGCAAGGTGATGAATTCCAGACTCTTTAACGCGCAGCGTATTGCCGTGGTATTCACTCTGATGGTGCGCGTAACATCAAACCAGCGCTGCCATTGCAGATCGAACACAGCCTTGTAGATATCCTGTTCGGTGCGATACCAGCCTTCCTTGACGCGCCACAGCACGCGACTGGCCACGCGACTCTCCAGATTGACGTGGTAACACAGTGCCCAGTCGCCGGAAAAATGCACGCCGCCTTCGGTCGCACGCACATTCTGCGCGTCCATCGCTACAAGGTCATCCAACAATACGGTTTCCAGGCCGCGTGGACAGGGAGCAAAAAAATCAGTCATAGTTAGAAAGGCTTTACGGTAACAAGGATGACCACAGCGGTCAGAATGATGACGGGTATTTCGTTAAACCAACGATAAAATACATGACTGCGGATATTCCCATCGGCGGCAAAGCGTTTAACCAGCGCACCGCAATAATGATGGTAGCCATATAGCAGCACTATCAGCAGCAGCTTGGCATGCATCCATGCGCCGCCGACGCCTTCTCCCAGCCACAGCCATAAGCCGGAAATAATCGCCAGCCAGGCAATCGGCGTGACAAAGCGATACAACTTGCCCTCCATCAGCTTCAGCCGCGCAATCTCGGCAGGCTCGGTTGCCATCGCATGATTGACAAAGATACGCGGCAGATAGAACAAGCCGGCGAACCAGGAAACGACCATAACGATATGAAAAGCCTTGATCCAGAGATACATGATGAACAACCGGTGAAATATACGATGGCCGGATTATACGTGCAGCACCCCTGACATGCATCAAGGAATCGGCGGATTTGAATCAGTACATCACAAAGGGTAGAAATGAAAGTGATTGATTCAATCTGCCTGTATTTTAATTGCTCAGTTAATGATCTATTCGAAGATATAGTCAGCAATCAAACTGATGATTTTGATAGGCACGAAGAGCCATACTCAAAATAACTCTCGGCGAAGATTGATACCTGTAGAGGTGAGCGCAAAATGGACGCAGCAAGAAATGCTTATACTCGGTGACGATTAAACAACCTGAATGAATATACAATAATATATATTTCAATCAATAGGTTATATTGATTGAAAGCCAGAAAATCTGGTGCGCCCGACACGATTCGAACGTGCGACCCCAGCCTTCGGAGGGCTGTACTCTATCCATCTGAGCTACGGGCGCTTCAGGAAAACTATGATGAAGTAAAATCAGAACTGAACACACGGTGAAACAGCGTTCAAAAGTGTGCGCAGCATAGCGGTTTTTGGTGTGTTCGTCCATGTGCGCTTTTGATCATGGCGGCAAGTGCGCACAATAGTGTTATCGTTGCGGCCCGAACGGGCTTTTTATCTCATGATGTTTACCAATCCAGATACAGAAAAAATCGGCCAACTGTTACAGCAGATACGCACCATCGCGGTGGTCGGGCTGTCGCCCAATGAATCTCGTCCCAGCTTCCGGGTGGCGCACGGCTTGCAAAAGCTGGGCTATCGCATTATTCCAGTGCGTCCGATGGTGGATAAGGTGCTGGGCGAGCAAGCTTATGCCGACCTGGAAAGCCTCCCCGAGTTGCCGGACATCGTGGATGTCTTTCGTGCTGCGGAACATGTGCCTGCCATTGTGGAGAGCTGCATCAAGATGGGCATCAAACGTCTATGGCTGCAGGACGGAATTATTCACGAAGCGGCGGCACTGCGCGCTCAGGCGGCGGGCATCACGGTGGTCATGGATCGCTGCCTGTGGCGCGACGGCATGCAGTATCGTGAACAAAAGCCCTGATTTGCGCGCAATGAATCCCGACAGCAAAGTACTGCCGCGTTGTGCATGGGCGGGTGACGACACCTTATATCAGCACTATCACGACTGCGAATGGGGCGTGCCGATCCATGACGATCAGCGTCTGTTTGAATTTCTGCTCCTGGAAGGGGCGCAAGCCGGGTTAAGCTGGATCACCATTTTGCGCAAACGCGAGAATTATCGTGCAGCCTTCGATAATTTTGATGCCACACGCATTGCGGCATATGACGCGAATAAAATAGAATCGCTGCTGCAAAATCCGGGTATTGTGCGCAACCGCCTGAAGGTGCAATCGGCGGTTGGTAATGCGCAACAATTTCTCCGCGTTCAGGAGGAATTCGCTAGCTTTGCAGTATTTATCTGGCAGTTTGTTGAAGGTCATCCCAGGCAGAATGCGTGGCGCACTCAGGCCGACGTGCCTGCAAATACGCCCGAGTCGGACGCAATGAGCCGCGAATTGCGGCGTCGCGGCTTCAAATTTGTCGGAACGACGATTTGTTATGCGCTGATGCAGGCGACCGGCATGGTCAATGACCACACCACGGAATGTTTCCGGCATGAGCAATTACGCAACAAATAAACACATGAGGATTTCACAATGCTACTGAAGTTCACCAAGATGCACGGTGCCGGCAATGATTTTGTCGTGCTGGACGGCATACGTCAGCGCATTTCGCTCAGCACTGAACAACTGCGCATGCTGGCTGACCGGCATTTCGGCGTGGGTTGCGACCAGATATTACTGGTCGAAAAAGCACATGATGCGAGCGCGGATTTTCGCTATCGCATCTTCAATGCGGATGGTGGCGAGGTGGAACAATGCGGCAATGGCGCGCGCTGCTTCGTGCGTTTCGTGCATGAGCAAAAACTGACCAGCAAGCCTGAAATTGTAGTTGAGACACACAGCGGTTTTATCAGGCCGCGCCTGGAAGAAGACGGACATGTGACGGTGGACATGGGCACACCCGTGTTTGCACCGGAACGTATTCCCTTCACGGATGGCACGGGCGAGGAGAGCGAGGCCTTGCTGGTGGCAGGCGAAACGCTGATGGTCAGTGTCGTATCCATGGGCAATCCACATGCCATACAAGTCGTTGATGATGTCGAATCCACGCCGGTTGAAACACTAGGGCCGCTGATCGAACATCACCCGCGCTTCCCGAAACGCGTCAATGCCGGTTTCATGCAGATCATGGACAGGCAGCACATACGACTGCGCGTGTATGAGCGCGGCTCGGGAGAAACGCTTTCCTGCGGCACCGGTGCCTGTGCAGCCGCGGTCTCCGGTATCCGGCGCAACCTGCTGGACAGCCCGGTCACTGTTGCCACACATGGCGGAACCCTGACGATCACCTGGAACAGCGAAGATGCGCCGGTATTGATGACAGGGCCCGCGATCAGCGTATTTTCAGGCGAAATAAATTTATAAGGAATGTTAATGAAATCAGAAGACGTTGCACACTATTTGCTGAACACCCCGGAATTCTTTGAAGAACATATCGATGTGCTCGCGCAAATCACCCTGCCGCACCCCCACGGCGGACGCACGATATCACTGAGCGAACGGCAGCTGTTCACCCTGCGCGAAAAAAATAAAGTGCTGGAGAAAAAACTGCACGACCTGATCGCCTTTGCCAAGGAGAACGAAGCGCTGCAACACAAAGTGCATGAATTCACCAGCGCGCTGTTCGCCGCGCGCGATCTGGCCACCTTGCAGGAAATGATTCCGCATCTGTTGCGCGATATTTTTGCCGTGCCGCATGCTGTGTTGAACCTGTGGCAAGTCAACCCGCCCAGCATGGAGGTGCTGGTGTTTACCGATGCGCAGCCGCAACCGGTTTGCCTGCATCAGGCCGTGCATGAGACTGCGGGCTGGTTTGGAGAAAGCGCTGCACAACTGCACTCGTTTGCCTACCTGCCACTGCATGCGGGCAGCGTCTCCATCGGCTTGCTGGTATTGGCCTCCGAAGATCAGCAACGCTTCTACCCGGAAATGGGCACGGTGTTCCTGCAACGCATAGGCGAAGCGGTGAGCAGTGCGCTACATCCGTATCTCGATCACTAGTCATGCCGGATAGCACCACGCCAGCCCTGCATTCCGGGACCAACCAGAAATATTTGCAGGGCTATCTGGCGTGGCTGCGTAACGAGAAGCATTATTCCGAACTGACCGCTGAGAATTACGCACGCGACCTCAGGCATCTGTTCGAGTTAAGCGCCAGCACCACGCTGGGCGATCTCAAGATCCACCATATCCGCCGCTATATCGCACAACTGCACAGCTCAGGACTCGGCGGACGTTCGCTCGCGCGGCTGTTATCGGCCTGGCGCGGATTTTTTAATTATCTGCTGCGCGACCACGGCTTTACCGACAACCCCTGCACCGGACTGCGCGCACCCAAATCCCCCAAGTCGCTGCCGCAGGTGCTGTCTCCCGACGAGGCAACACGGCTGGTCGATCTGCCTGCCGACACCCCTGTCGCAATACGCGACAAGGCGATGTTCGAACTATTCTATTCGTCCGGCCTGCGGCTGGCCGAACTCGTTGACCTCGACCCTGATCAGCTCGAACTGACCGAAGGCATCGTGCGCGTAACCGGCAAGGGCAGCAAGACCCGCATCGTGCCGCTCGGCAGCTTTGCCATTCAGGCGTTGCAAGCCTGGCTGGCGGTTCGCCCGCAACTGGCTAAAACTGGCGAGCCCGCCCTGTTTGTCGGCACACGCGGCCAGCGCATCTCGCCGCGCGTAGTGCAATTGTGCATGAAGCAATGGGGCATAAAAATGGGCATCAGCAGCAGCGTACATCCGCATATGTTGCGCCACTCGTTTGCCACCCATGTGCTGCAATCCTCAGGCGACTTGCGCGCCGTACAGGAAATGCTCGGCCACGCCAGCATCTCCACCACTCAGGTTTACACCCACCTTGATTTTCAATATTTGAGCAAAATTTACGATGCCGCGCACCCGCGCGCAAAAAGAAAGCCATGACAGACAAAAAGCCAAGCACCAAACGCACACCGTCCACACCGCACCGCGCTTCACATGGAAATCGCGATTTCCGCAAGCGCACCCGGCGCGATGCGCCTGCCCCCGCCGCACCGCACGGTAAACCCAGCGACGGCAATGCGAATGCGCAAGCTGCCATCCTGCTGCGCGAAGGCCGCGAAAAATCGTTGCTGCGCCGCCACCCATGGGTGTTTTCCGGCGCGGTCGAGCGCATCGATGGCGCGCCCCTCAGCGGCGACACGCTGGCAGTGCGCGATACCAACGGTAAATTTATCGCCTGGGCCGCCTACAATGCCGGATCGCAAATCACCGCACGGGTCTGGTCATGGTGCGAAGATGATGTTATCGATGGTGACTTTTTCCGCCGCCGCATAGCCACCGCAATAGCCGGGCGTAGCGGCCTCAAACTGGGCAAAGACAGCAGCGGCATGCGCCTGATCCATGCCGAATCCGACGGCCTGGCGGGGCTGATCGTGGATCAGTACGGCGATGTGCTGGTGATGCAGATCGGCAGCGCCGGTGCGGAACGCTGGCGCGAAACGATAGCCGACATCCTGCAACAACTGTGCAAGCCGGCCTGCATTTACGAGCGTTCCGACTCCGACTCGCGCGCGCTGGAAGGGTTGGCACTGCGCAACGGCGTACTGCGCGGCAGCTTGCCTGAGGCAGTAGAAGTCATCGAACACGGCCTGCGCTTCGGTGTGGATGTGGCGGCAGGACAAAAGACCGGCTTCTATCTCGACCAGCGCGATAACCGCGCGCTGACCGAGACGCTGGCCGAAGGCAAGGATGTGCTCAATTGCTTCTGCTACACCGGCGGTTTCTCGCTGTATGCACTGCGCGGCGGCGCTAAATCGGTGCTATCCATGGATGCATCGGGCGATGCGCTGCGCATTGCCGAGCAAAACCTGAGTCGCAACGATCTGGATGCATCGCGCGCCGAATGGCAAGACGCGGATGTGTTTGTGGCACTGCGCAAACTGCGCGATCAGGGGCGCAGCTTCGACATGATTATTCTCGACCCGCCCAAATTCGCTCCGACCGCCGCCTTTGCTGAAAAAGCCGCACGCGGCTACAAGGACATCAACCTGCTAGGCTTCAAGCTACTGCGCCCGGGCGGTCTGTTGTTCACCTACTCCTGTTCCGGCGGTATCAGCGAAGAACTGTTCCAGAAGATCATCGCCGGTGCCGCGCTCGACGCGGGCGTGGACGCGCAGATCGTTCACCACCTGCACGCGAGCGCCGACCATCCGGTGCTGCTCAGTTTTCCCGAAGGCGCGTATCTGAAAGGACTGGTGTTACAGGTAGCGGGCTAGTGAGGCGTTGCAATTAATCTACACGCCAGCAAGCCACATGCGCAATCTCAGCCCTATCTGCGTCGTATAGCCGACCTCGACAAAGCGTATCTCGCCGTCAGGAGCAATGATGAAACTGACCGGCACCGCAGGCACCCCCCATGCGCGGGCGATGCGCCCTTCCGGGTCGTTCAACACCGGAAAAGCGATGCCCTGCTCGCGCATGTGAGCCGCCACCTGTTCCGGCGTCCCGCTCTGCATGGCGATAGTGATAACATTCAGGTCGTCCTGCGCGATGGCGGCGATAGCGCCTTGTTCGGCACGGCAGACCGGACACCAGCTCGCCCAGAAATGCACCAGCACAGGATGGTCGGGATGCAATGGCAAGCGATAAGGCTGGCCTGCGAGGGTGATGCCCTGCAATTGCGGCGCATCACCCGCGACCATGTCGCGTTGCTGCCAGAGACGGATGCCTGTAACGACCAGCACCACGAGCAGCAGGTTGATGGCATAGCCGCGCCATTTTGCGGCACGCGCGCTATTCTCCACGTCTGAATTTCTCAATTTCACGCCGGTCGCGTTTGGTTGGACGGTACTTGAAACTGGCAATCTCAGGCTGCAACCTGTGCTGTTCGGCAATCAGCGCCCGGCGCGCGATACTTTCCTCGGATTCGCGATAAAGCTTTTGGGCTACCGGCGCCGGGCCGCGTTTGTCTGACAGTGCCAGCACTTCGATATCAAAACGCGCCTGTCCGAAATGAAGAACTATCTTGTCGCCCGCCGCAATGGTTTTGGCGGGTTTGACACGCACCCCGTCTATCAACACGCGGCCATTTTCAATGGCGTGCAGCGCCAAAGATCGCGTCTTGTAAAAGCGCGCCGCCCACAGCCATTTGTCGATCCGCAACTTGTTGCCAGTGTCGCTCATTCTAAAAATACAGCCTCACGATTGAACCACTCCCTAGTTACCACTTTTAATGCAGACTCACCACAGGCATGAATCCCAGCTTGTCCCGCAAATCGGCTCTGCTGCTGCGCGCTTCCGCCTCGCTGGCATACGGACCGATATGAACCCGGGTCTTGTTGTTTTGTGTGAACAGCGACAACTGCCTGCCGACTTCACCCAGTCTGACGCGCATTTCCGCCAGAAATTGCTCGGCGGCTTTAGGGGTGCTGAAGGCACCCAGTTGCAAAAACACATTGCTAGCCGAAGTGACTACGGCAGACGCGCCGGACGGTGCGGCAGGTTCGAGCGCGACAGTTTGCACTTTTTCCGCTCTAGCTATCGGACGGGCATTACTCTCGGCGGTAACGCTCTCGACTTCCACCATGGAGCTGCCGTTGCTGATAATGCCCAGCTTGTGCGCCGCCGTGTAGGACAGATCAATCACGCGATTATGCAGGAAAGGACCTCTGTCATTGACGCGCACCAGCACCGATTTTTGCGTAGCGACATTTGTTACGCGCACATAGCTGGGAATGGGCAAGGTAGGATGGGCGGCCGTCATCGCGTACATGTCATATTTTTCACCGCTGGAAGTGCGCTGCCCGTGGAATTTCTTGCCATACCATGAAGCGATGCCGCGCTGCTTATAATTGCCCGCTACGGTCTGCGGCGTATACGTCTTATTCAGTGCAACATAAGGCCGGTTGGCATAGCGATGCAGCGGCTCAGATGCGGGCACGGCATCGGGTATCGCGTCGAGATTAGCGGGGATGTTCTCTCCGGGGCCATCGCCTGCCAGATAACCGCCGCTGCCCTCTGTCGGCTTTGCGACCGGCTGTGCAGTTGAACGGTCTTCTATCGGCGCGGGTGTCGCGCGCGTTTCCGACTGGCGTTGTGGCGTCGTGCCGCAAGCGCTGAGCAGCAGCGCGACCGAGGCCAGTGTTGCGATACGCTTAATCATATTTTATCCTTAAAAATCAATTTATTAACTCTTTACCAGTTTTTTGTGCGTCTGTATGCTCATCAGCATACCAAAACCCAGCAACAGGGTCAGCATGGATGTGCCGCCATAGCTGACCAGCGGCAGCGGCACACCCACCACGGGCAGAATACCGCTGACCATGCCCATATTGACGAAGGCATAAGTGGCAAAGGTCAGCGTGATTGAGCCTGCCATCAATCGAGTGAAATAAGTGGAGGCATTGGCGGTAATCACAAAACCGCGTGCGATCACAAAGAAATACATCGCCAATAAAATAAAATTACCTATCAGGCCGAATTCTTCCGAATACACCGCGAAAATAAAGTCTGTGGTGCGCTCCGGCAGGAAGTCGAGGTGCGACTGCGTACCATTCAGATAGCCCTTGCCAAACAGCCCGCCCGAGCCGACCGCAATCATACTCTGGATAGTGTGATAACCCTTGCCCAGCGCATCCTGCGAAGGGTCAAACAACATCAGAATCCTATGGCGCTGGTAGTCGTGCAACATAGTCCACAGCACCGGTGCACTGGCGATGCACGCCAGCGCAAAGCCCCCTATCACGCGCCAGCTTAATCCCGCCAGGAACAGGACATAAAATCCGCTGGCTGAAATCAGCAGCGAGGTTCCCAGATCCGGCTGGCGCGCGATCAGGGCAACCGGCATCAGCAGCAACAAGGTCGCCACAATGTAGTTTTTCATGGTCAGCGAGGCCTCATGCCTCTCGAAATACCAGGCCATCATCAGCGGCACGCCGATTTTCATCAACTCGGACGGCTGTATGGTCGCCACCCCGAGGTTCAGCCAGCGCCGCGCGCCATGACTGATATCACCGAACAGCGCCACACCTATCAGCAATACCATGCCCAGCACATAAATCGGCACCGCCGTGCGCATCAGATAGTGCAACGGCAAGTTGGCCACCACCCACAAGCAGCACATTGCCACCACGATATTGACCCCCTGTGCCAGTACGCGTTCAAAATCATGGTTGCCGGCGCTATATAAAGTCAGCAGGCTGGCTGACATCAGCAGACCCAGCCCGAGCAGCAGCGGCATATCCAGGTGTACGATAAAGCGTTGCCAAAGTTGTCGCCTAGTCATGCTCTTCCCCAACATCCGGAACGCCGGAAGCGGCGCCCATCACTTTATCAGCTGGAACCACATCCGGCTGTGGCACCTTGCCTAATAAATAATAATCGAACACCTTGCGCGCAATAGGTGCTGCCGTACTGCCGCCATGACCGCCATTCTCAGCCAGCACCACCACAGCAATTCTGGGCTGTTCGGCAGGGGCGAAAGCCATGAACCAGGCGTGATCGTGATAGCGCTCGTTTATCTTACTGGCATCGTATTTTTCGCCCTGCTTCATGCCTATCACCTGAGCTGTGCCGGTCTTACCCGCGATCGAGTAGGACGCACCCGCCGCCGCTTGTACTGCCGTACCACCGGGCTGCGTCACGGCGACCATGGCGCGTTTAACCAGATCGAGATGTTCCGGCGCTATCTTCACATCAAGACCAGGCTTGTTTTCCTGCAAAAATGATTTGTTGCTGCTTGAATTTTTCACTTCCCTGACCAGATGGGGTGTATGACCGATACCGCCATTCGCCAGCGTCGCTGTCGCGTGTGCCAGTTGCAAGGGCGTCACCAGACTGTAACCCTGGCCTATGCCCACCGACACGGTGTCACCCGTGTACCATTTCTGCTTATAGCGTTTCTGCTTCCATTCCTGAGAAGGCAGCAGGCCGGACACTTCACCGTGCAGGTCGATGCCGGTTTTCTTGCCGAAGCCGAAATTTGACAGGTAATTGAAAATATTATCTATCCCCAACTCCACCGCGAGGCCGTAATAGTAGGTATCGCAGGACACGACGATAGACCTGAACAAGTTTACCGTGCCATGCCCTTCCTTTTTCCAGTCGCGATAGCGATG
>JAURZN010000090.1 GCA_030653355.1 Gallionella sp.
GATCGCCGGCAATCGGAATCACGGCGGTGTGACGTATCGAACCGCCGGTAAACACCGCGATGTCTGTCGTGCCGCCGCCGATATCCACCAGACACACACCTAACTCCATTTCATCCTCCGCGAGCACGGCACGGCTCGATGCCAGCGGTTGCAGGATCAATTCGTTCACTTCCAGACCACAACGATGGATGCACTTCATGATGTTCTGTACCGCCGCCACCGCGCCAGTGACGATGTGCACTTCGACATCCAGACGCATCCCGCTCATGCCCAGCGGCTTCTTGATGCCATCCTGCCCGTCTATGCTGAATTCCTGCTCAAGGATATGCAGAATCTGCTGATCGCCCGGCAGGCTGATGGAACTGGCTGTTTCCAGCACGCGGTCTATATCGGCCTGAGTGACTTCCTTTTCCTTGATTTTCACCATGCCGCGTGAATTTGTGCTGCGTATATGGCTGCCCGCGATACCGGTATATACCTCGCTGATTTTGCAATCTGCCATTAACTCGGCTTCCTCAAGCGCGCGCTGAATTGCGCCCACCGTCGCCTCGATGTTGACCACCATGCCTTTTTTCATGCCGGATGATTCATGCATACCCATGCCGATCACTTCCAGCCTGCCATCCGGCCTGACCTCGCCGACGATGGCTACAATCTTGGACGTGCCGATATCCAGGCCGACCACTAGATTTTTTACTTCCTTATTTCTGCTCATCGTTTGATCTCCACTGCCATTTTCCGTTTTCCATGTGCGCCGCCTCAATCAAACCTATGCGCTACCCTGTCGCATCCGCACTGCAAATCCGTTGCGGTAACGCATATCCACCCACTTAACCTGCTCAGCCTCGCTGCCCTCTTGCGGCACAACCCCCAGACTATAGGGATAAACCGTCACGAATCTGGCAAGCCGCTGCTGCATCGCATCCCGCCCCAATTCCACCACCATGTCGTTACTCAAGTGCAGCTGCCAGGCATGACGGGGCGACAACACCAATTGCGTCAACTGCAAATTCAGTCCCGCCAGTTGCTGGCTGAATTTCTGGTATTGCTGTGACATTTCCGCCGAACTGCCCTCATGCCCTGTAAACAGCGGTAGCGCCTGCGCCGTCTCCGCAACAAACACCTCACCCTGTTGATTCACAAGCGCCACCTCATTCCAGTGCGCCAGGGGCTGATGTTCTTCAAACTGCACCGCCAGCCGATCGGGAAACTCCCGGCGTATGCTGACCTTACGCACCCAGGGTATGGTTTCCAGAGACAGCCTTAAGCGTTCAATATCCACCGTAAAAAAATTACCCTGCACTTCCTGACGCACCACCCTCAACACATCCTCTGCCACTACCCGTTCTGGCGCCGCACTCAGGCGCACGCTCTGTATCGGCAGCAATTGCGGCAGATGCACCACGTAATGCACCGCGCCATACAACACCGCCAAGACACTGAAGAAGAACAGTGCACCGGCGACAGCACGCAGCAGTGGCGCGTTATCCCACATAAAGCCCTCTCCTCAATCCTCTCCCGCAAGCGGGTGAGGAAGCGAACGTGAAGAACAATCTTTAACCCCTGCCAACCCCAGAACGCGCAACACCAATTGTTCAAACGTTATCCCGGCCTGACGCGCCGCCATCGGCACCAGACTGTGATCGGTCATTCCCGGCGAGGTATTCGCTTCCAGCACATAGGGTTTACCGGATACACTCATCAGAAAATCCACTCGTCCCCAGCCCTGTCCGCCTATCAATGCGAAAGCCCGTTTCGCCAGTAATTGCATCTCGATTTCCTGCTCTGCACTCAATCCGCTCGGACACAGATAGCGTGTGTCGTCGCGCAAATACTTCGCCTCGTAATCGTAAAACTCACTTGCCGGCACAATACGGATCACCGGCAGTGCCTGATCGCCCAATATCGCCACGGTGTATTCGCCACCGCCGATGAAACTTTCTGCTATCACCAGTTTGTCGTGGCGGGCGGCCTCCTGATAGGCCTTGTGCAATTCGCCCTCAGATTTAACTTTACTGATGCCGACGCTCGACCCTTCATTGGCCGGTTTCACGAACAACGGTAAGCCCAGTTTTTGCACCACTCCGGCGCTGTCGAACGCCTCATCAATAATCAAGAAATCGGGTATAGGCAAATTTCCCGACTGCCAGACCAGCTTGCTGCGCCATTTGTCCATGCCCAGCGCCGACGCCAGCACGCCGCTGCCGGTGTACGGAATGCCCAGCAACTCCAGCGCGCCCTGCACCGTGCCGTCTTCACCGAAACGCCCGTGCAACGCGATGAAAGCGCGCTCGAACCCTTCGTCCACCAGCGCCTGCAAATTCCGCGTGGCCGGGTCGAATGCATGCGCATCCACGCCGCTGCGCTGCAGCGCAGCCAGCACAGCCGCACCGCTTTTCAGCGATACCTCGCGTTCGGCAGAACGCCCGCCAAACAGCACCGCAACTTTGCCGAAAGTGACCGGATCGAGGATTGAGGATCGAGGATCGAGAACTTGTTTATTCATGTTTTGCGTGCTCACCAATAATTTTCACTTCAGGATGCAAATCCACCCCGGTTTGTGCGGCGACTATTGCGCGCACTTCCTTAATCAGATTTTCAATATCGGCCGCCGTGGCATCGCCGATATTTACAATAAAATTCGCATGTTTCTCAGATACTTGTGCGCCGCCGATTTTCCTGCCCTTCAAGCCGCATTGTTCTATCAACCTGGCCGCAAAATCTCCCGGCGGATTGCGAAACACCGAACCGGCATTAGGCAGATTCAGCGGCTGGCTGCTGATGCGCTTGGACAGCAACGACTTGATCTCCTGCCGCGCCACCCCGCCGTCACCCGCCTCGAATTTCAGCCATGCAGCAACGAAAAACTCTTCCGAGGAGTCAGGATTCAGGATTGAGGATTGAGCAAAACCTTCGCACGCTCCACACTCCTCTATCCTCAATCCTCTATCCTCAATCCTAATAACACTCCGGTAACCGACCTCATACTCCGTCGGCGTGCGTTCCAGCAGTTCACCGCTGCGCGTCAACACTTGCACCCTAGTCACGTGCTGCCAGGTTTCGCCGCCATAGCAGCCCGCGTTCATTGCCAGCATGCCGCCCATCGTTCCGGGAATTCCGGCAAAGAACTCTGCGCCGCGATAGCCGTGCAGGGCGGCAAATCTGGCCAGCTTCGCGCCCGGCACACCCGATTGCGCATAAATGCTGCCGTCCGCCTGCAGACTGAGCCCGCTTAATGCGCCATGCATCAGCAATACCGTCCCGCGCACGCCGCCGTCACGCACCAGCAGATTGCTGCCCAGACCCACCGCGATCAGCGGTTCCTGCGCTGGCAGATGATGCAAAAAGTGCTGCAAGTCCTCCAGATCGGCGGCCTGATATACGCGCTGCGCCGCGCCGCCGGCACGCCAGCTGGTGTGTTTGCGCATGGGCTCATCGAAGCGTAATTCGCCTCTTAGCCCTGTTGCACTGAACTGGATCGGTTCACTCATGTTCATATCTGTGCCGTCTGCATGACGGCGCCCGGCACGTTGCCTATCGTGCCCGCACCCATCGTCAGCACCACGTCCCCGGCGTGCACCAGTTGCAGTATGGCCTGCGGCATGTCGGCAATTTCTTCCACAAAGACGACTTCACTCTGCCCCGCCAGACGCAGCGCATGCATCATGGCGCGACCGTCCGCCGCCACCAGCGGCATCTCGCCCGCCGCATACACCTCGGCCAATACCAGCACATCCACGCCGCAGAGTATTTTTACGAAATCCTCGAACAGATCACGGGTGCGCGTATAGCGATGCGGCTGAAAGGCCAGCACCAGACGCCTGCCGGGAAACGCGCCGCGCACCGCCTCCAGTGTTGCCGCCATCTCGACCGGATGGTGGCCGTAATCATCTACCAGCGTAAATGTGCTGCCGTCAGGCAATGCTATCTCACCATAACGCTGCAAACGCCTGCCTACACCTTCAAATTCAGCCAGCGCGGCGACTATGGCCTCATCCGCCACACCCACTTCCAGCGCAATGGCAATCGCGGCCAGCGCATTCAGCACGTTGTGGCGCCCGGCCAGATTCAGGGTGATATCGAGGTCTTTGGGCGTGCCGTTCTGGCGGCATTGCGCGGTAAAGCGCATCTGCCCGCCCTGTGCCCGCACGTTCACCGCACGGATTTCCGCTTCTTCTGTGAAACCGTAAGTGGTCACCGGTTTTGTAATGCGCGGCAATATCTCACGCACGTTGACATCGTCTATGCATAGCATGGCGCGGCCATAGAAGGGCAGATGCTCGACAAAGTCCACGAAAGCCTGCTTGAGACGCGCAAAATCATGACCGTATGTCTCCATGTGGTCAGCGTCGATATTCGTCACCACCGCGAGTATCGGTTGCAAATACAGGAAAGAAGCATCCGATTCATCCGCTTCAACGACGATGAATTCACCTGTGCCCAGCTTGGCGTTGGTACCGCTGCTGTTGAGCTTGCCACCGATCACAAAGGTAGGGTCGTATCCGCCACTAGCCAGCACGCTGGCCGTCAGCGAGGTCGTCGTGGTCTTGCCGTGCGTACCTGCCACCGCGATACCCTGACGCAAGCGCATCAATTCCGCCAGCATCATCGCGCGCGGCACGACTGGAATATGGCGCGCCCGCGCGGCCAACACTTCCGGATTGTCGCTACCCACGGCAGTGGATACCACCACCACATCCGCATCGGTCAGATTGCGCTCGTCATGCCCTATGGTGATCGTCGCCCCCAGCTGGCCCAAACGCCGTGTCGCCACGTTTTCGCTCAAATCCGATCCGCTCACCTTAAAACCCAGATTGAGCAAGACCTCGGCTATGCCATTCATACCCGTACCGCCAATGCCTACAAAGTGTATATGCTTGATTTTGTGTTTCATTTTGCCAACTCCCTGCATACATAGGCCACGGCTTCTGCCGCATCCGCACGACTCAGGCCGCGTGCCCGCTGCGCCATCGCCATCAATTTTTCCCTGTCCAGTTCGCGCAACAGTTGCGCCAAACGTTCCGCACTCAACTCTGTCTGCGGCAGTAAAACGGCCGCGCCGCGCTCGCTCAGAAAACGTGCGTTATGCGTCTGATGATCGTCCACCGCAAACGGGAACGGAATTAGCACACTGGCTGCACCGGCGGCAGCCAGTTCGGCCACCGTCAACGCGCCCGAACGGCAAATCACCAGATCGGCACTCGCATAGCTTGCCGCCATGTCGTCTATGAAGGCGCAGATGTCCGCCTGCACACCCGCCTGCTGATACAAGGCCTGAACTACGGCGTAATGTTGCTTGCCGGTTTGATGCACCACGTCAGGCCGCATGTTTTCCGGCAATTCAGCCAGCGCCTGCGGCACGGCTTCATTGATGGCCTTCGCACCCAGGCTGCCACCGACCACCAGCACCTTCAGCTTTCCGCTGCGTGCGCCGTATCGCTGCTGCGGGTCAGCCAACGCGGCAATGGCGGCACGCACCGGATTGCCGCACCATTGCGCTTTGGGCAACACATCGGGAAAGCCGCTCAACACACGGGTCGCAACGCGCGCCAGCACCTTGTTACTCAGTCCGGCGACAGAATTCTGTTCGTGTATCACCAGCGGGCGACGCAGCAAGGCCGACATCAATCCGCCCGGGAAAGTGATATAGCCACCCATGCCCAGCACCACATCCGGCCTGTGGCTAAATATCGCCACGGCGCTCTGCCATAACGCAACCGCCAGATTCAGCGGCAGCATCAGCTTGCGCAGCAAGCCCTTGCCGCGCAGTCCGGAGAAACGCACCATCGCCATCGCGTAACCATGTCTGGGCACCATATCCGCTTCCATGCTGTCCGGCGCGCCCAGCCAGGTGACTCGCCAGCCTTGCTCACGCAGGATATCGGCGACCGCAAGTGCGGGGAAAATATGCCCGCCGGTTCCGCCTGCCATAATAAGTATCGCGCGGCAGCGGAGGGGTGGAGGCGAAGCCTCCGGGCACACACCGGCGTGCTCCTTGCGAGTGCTCATACCGGCAACCCCCGCGCTATTCTTCTGTTTTCATAATCCACGCGCAGCAGCACGGCGGCGGCGATGCAATTCACCACCACGCCACTGCCGCCAAAACTCAGGAAGGGCAGCGTCAAACCCTTGGTGGGCAAGACACCCATGTTCACGCCGATGTTGATCATCGCCTGCACTCCTATCCACACGCCGATACCCTGTGCCACCAGTGCGGAAAAATTGCGCTCAAGAAATGCCGCATGACGGCCGATCTGAAACGAACGTATTACCACCAGCGCGAACAACACGATGACGCAGGCCACACCTGCCAACCCCAGCTCTTCAGCGATCACGGCCATCAAAAAATCGGTATGCGCTTCCGGCAGATAGAACAATTTTTCCACACTGGCACCCAGTCCCACGCCCAGCCATTCACCCCGCCCGAAGGCGATCAGCGCATGGCTGAGCTGATAGCCTTTTCCATAGGGATCGGCCCAGGGGTCCATGAAGCCGATGACGCGCTGCATACGGTAGGGCGAGGAAAATATCAGTGCGGCGAAAGCCAGCGGCAGCGCCACTAGCAAGGCTCCGAACACCTTCACGTTAAAGCCGCCCAGCCAGAGCGTGCAGATGGCGATGGACAGGATCACCACGAAGGCCCCCATGTCCGGCTCCAGCAGCAACAGCGTGCCCACCATCACCATTACTGCAAACATCGGAACAAATGCTTTTATAAACAAATGCTTAACCTTTGCTTTGCGCGCCGTGTAATCCGCCGCATACATCACCGCAAACAATTTCATCAGTTCTGATGGCTGCAAATTGAACACGAACAGCGACAGCCAGCGACGGCTGCCATTCACTTCACGGCCTATATGCGGGATCAACACCAGCACCAGCAACACCGCCCCGGCCATGAACAGATAGGGCGACCAGGTCTGCCACATCTGCACGGGAACCTGAAATGCGAACAGTCCGGCCAGCAATCCGACCCCGATGAACAGGCTGTGCCGCATCAAATAATAGCTGGCCTGATGTCCGGTGAATTTGCTGCCCTCGGCGGTGGCGATGGAAGAGGAGTACACCATTACCAGCCCGATCGACAGCAGCGCGATGAATACCCAGATCAACAGATCGTCGAACTGGGCCTGCGGCGGCGGAGTACGCGTCTTGACTACTGAGACCATGTCGCCCTCGTAGACTGAAATTCGCGCAGCGATTCGTTTGCCCCCTCTACCGCTTGCGGGAGATAACCAGCGACTTGGGCATCGTCTTTTGATGCCTTAGTCGAATGGCTAGTAGTTTCATCAGGGTTGGGGTGAGGGGGAAGGGCATGGCAAACTTCTTCTTTAGGGATTTCTCCATGCCCGCTAGCCCGATCTCGCACCGCATCGACGAATGCTTCGGCGCGATGCGCATAATTTAGGTACATGTCAAAACTGGCGCATGCCGGAGACAGCAACACGGCATCGCCCGGGCGGGCAAACTGTGTTGCCTGCGACACCGCATCATCCATGTCCATGGCGTGGGACAACGTGACATCGCAACCAGACAGCGCGGCTTCGATCAGCGGCGCATCGCGCCCGATCAGCACCACTGCACGTGCATATTGTTTGACGACAGCGTTCAATGGAGAGAAATCCTGTTCCTTACCCACGCCCCCCGCGATCAGCACCGCCTTGCAACCCAGCCCTTCGAGTGCGGCAACCGTCGCACCGACATTGGTTCCCTTGGAGTCATCGTAATAAGTGACCCCATTCAGACTGGCAACGCGTTCCACGCGATGCGGCAAGCCTTTGAAACTGCGCAGTGCCTCCAGCAGGGCGGGCATGGGCAAATCAATTGCGCGGCACAGCGCCAGCGCGGCCAGCGCATTAGCAACATTGTGCAGTCCGGCGAGTTGCAGTTCGCTCGCCACCATCAGGCGCTGATTACCCTGCACCAACCAGATTTCGTCCTCATCGCGCTCAATGCCAAAATCCGCACCACGTTGCGGCGCGTTCAGCCCGAAGCTGACGTACTCGCACCCTGCACGCATCATGTCTAAACTGCGCGCATCCTCGCGGTTCACTATGCACACGCCGCAACCCTGAAATATTCTTTCCTTGGCTGCCGCATACTCATCCATGCCGTCATAACGATCCAGATGATCCTCACATACATTCAATACCGTGGCGGCATCTGCATTCAAACCGGCCGTGGTTTCCAGCTGAAAGCTGGATAACTCCAGCACCCACACCCCGGGCTGATGCTCGCCACGCTGCAACACCACGTCCAGCACGGCGGGCGAGATATTGCCCGCCGCCACTGCATCGCACCCTGCCGTCTGGCACATATGCGCTACCATGCTGGTGACTGTGGTTTTGCCGTTCGAACCGGTTAGGGCTAATACCGTAGTCGCAGATCGTACGTCGTTAGTCGTTAGTTGTTGCGTGAACAACTCGATATCGCCGACTACGGGGATGCCGCGGGCGACGGCACGTGCGACATGAGGGTCGGACAACGGCACGCCGGGGCTGATGGCGATCAGATCAATTCCATCAAACAGCGCATCGCTGAATTCACCGCAGAATATCTGATTTTTATCAACAAATTGGCCGACCACATCCAGTCCGGCAGGCGCGGCCCGGCTATCCGCAACGCGCAGCTTCGCACCCTGCGTCGCCAGCCAGCGCACCATGGATAACCCCGTCTCACCGAGACCGAGTATCAGGACAGATTTTGTTGACCAACTTTTCAATGCATTTCCTTAAAAACAGACATTAGTCGTTAGTAGCTAGTAATTAGTTGGCGTTGTCCGCTGCGCGGTCTTGTTTTAACTAACGACTAGCGTCTTACTTACAACTACCTCAACTTCAACGTCGCCAAACCCAGCAACACCAGCAACATGGTGATGATCCAGAAACGCACCACGACCTGTGTTTCCTTCCACCCTTTGAGTTCATAGTGATGGTGCAGCGGCGCCATGCGGAACACGCGTTTACCCGTCAATTTGAACGAGATCACCTGTATCATCACCGACACGGCTTCCATCACGAACACGCCGCCCATGATGAACAACACCAGTTCCTGACGCACGATCACCGCGACTACACCGAGGGCGGCTCCCAGCGCCAGCGCACCGACATCCCCCATGAACACTTCCGCCGGGTAGGCGTTAAACCACAGAAAGGCCAGCCCGGCACCGGCGATACCGCCGCAGAACACCGCCAGTTCGCTCGCGCCCGGGATGTAGGGTATGCCCAGATATTTCGCAAACACTACATTGCCGGCGACATACGCAAACAGTGCCAGTGCGCTTGCCACCATCACGGTAGGCATGATCGCCAGCCCGTCCAGCCCGTCAGTCAAATTCACCGCATTGCTGGTACCGACGATCACCAGATAGGTAAGCACGATGAATGCGAACGCGCCGAGCGGAAACACAAAGAACTTCATGAAGGGCACGATCAACTCGGTCTGTGCCGGCAGTGTCGATGTTTGCCACAGATAAACCGCAACGATCAGCGCAATGATGGACTGCCAGAACATTTTGGCTTTGGCAGACAAACCCTTGGGATTGCGATGCACAACCTTGCGGTAGTCATCAACCCATCCGACTACGCCGAAACCCATCGTGGTAAACAACACCACCCATACGTAGTGATTATGCAAATCTCCCCATAGCAAGGTGGTAATGGCAATGGATGTCAGGATCAGCGCACCGCCCATTGTGGGCGTGCCCGCCTTGATCAGATGCGTCTGCGGTCCGTCCGTACGCACGGACTGGCCTATCTTGTAGGCGGTCAGCTTGCGTATCATCATCGGGCCGACCATGAATGAAATCCCCAGCGCCGTCATGGCCGCCAGCACGGTGCGCAGCGTGATGTAATTGAATACGCTGAAAAAACGTATATCCTCGGCCAGCCATTGCGTGAGTGCTAATAACATTTTTATTCCTTTGATAAGTGCTCAGTGCTCAGTGGTAAGTGCGATGCGCCGATTCCACTCACCACTTCCGACTCACTACTCACCAAATACCTGACCACACGCTCCATTTTCATGAAGCGCGAACCTTTCACCAGCACGGTCGTGCCAGCCGCTAATTCTGTTTCCAGCGCATTTAACAAGTCTTCAACACGGTCAAAGTGTTGTGCTTCGCTACCAAATTCGCGCGCGGCATTGCGACTCAACTCGCCCAACGCATACAGTTTCTCGATGCCCGAGCGGCGTGCCGTATCGCCTATCCCGGCGTGAAACCCGGCGGCGTTTTCGCCCAGTTCGCCCATATCGCCCAGCACCAGCACACGGCGGCCTTCTGCTTGCGCCAGCACCGCAATGGCGGCCTGAAGCGATGCCGGATTGGCGTTGTAGGTATCGTCTATGACCGTCGCACCACGCCTTGCCGCCTTGCGTTGCAGTCTTCCCGCCACCCCGCCGAATTTTTCCAGGCCCGCGACGATGCTCTCCAGCGGCAGGTTCAGCGCAATCGCCGCTGCCGTCGCTGCCAACGCATTGCGTGCGTTATGCTCGCCGGGAACTTGCATATCCGCCGTAAAATCACCCGACGGAGTCTGCGCGATCAAACGCAGTCCCGTTGCGCGCGGATGCCATACACCGGACACATCGGCTCCGCCATTCAAGCCAAATTCCAGCAGCGAATGCACACTGGCCAGACTGCGCCACAACGGCGCATAGGCATCGTCGGTGTTGATGATCGCGCTGCCCTCATGCTGCAAGCCGGCGAATATTTCCCCCTTGGCATGCGCCACCGCTTCCACGGAACCCATGCCTTCAAGATGCGCACCGCTGGCGTTGTTGATCAGCGCGACTTGAGGGCAGGCAATTCGTGTCAGGTAATCAATTTCACCCGGATGGTTCATGCCCATTTCAATCACTGCATAGCGGTGCTGCGCGTTGAGCTTCAGCAGGGTGAGCGGCATGCCGATGTCGTTATTCAGGTTCCCCATGGTCGCCAGCACCGCTTCGTCGCTACCCGCCGCGACACGCAGAATTGCCGCCAGCATTTCCTTGACTGTGGTCTTGCCATTGCTGCCGGTGATCGCAATCAGCGGAATATCGAACTGTTTGCGCCAGTACGCGGCCAGCTGACCCAATGCAATCCGCGTGTCTTCCACCAGAATCAGCGGGCAGGCGCAGGCTTCTCCACGGTAACTGTCCGCATTGATCAACGCCGCCACCGCGCCACTGCTTGCAGCTTGCGCAACAAAATCAGCGCCGTCGAAATGCTCGCCGCGCAACGCGATATACAATTCACCCGGTTTCAGCGCGCGCGTGTCGGTCGATACGCCGTTGAACTGCACGTTGCGATCGGCTGCAATCAGACGCGCATTCAATACTCTGGCGGCTTGCGAGAGCAACATCATAGATCGCCCCCTGTCGGCTGCGCGGGCCGCTTTTTCAAGGCCTGCATCGCCATAGCCACGTCGCTGAATGGCTGTTTCACGCCGTGAATTTCCTGATAGGCTTCATGCCCCTTGCCTGCCAGCAGGACGGTATCGCCGCTTTGCGCAAGCAGTACGGCGTGCTCGATGGCCGCTGCTCGCTCAACGATAATCTCGTGTTTGCCCGCCTCCATGCCGCTCACCACTTCGTCTATGATCCGACGCGGTTCCTCGCTGCGCGGGTTATCGCTGGTCACGATGCATACATCTGAAAACATTTCTGCCACCCGCCCCATCATGATGCGTTTGCCTTTATCGCGGTCGCCGCCACACCCGAACACGCAAATCAGCCTGCCTGCCGCTGCGCCCTGTCCCAGACTCGCTTCGCGCAGCGCCAGCAACACTTTTTCCAGCGCGTCCGGCGTGTGTGCATAATCGACGACAACCGCGGGTTGTCCCGCGCCACCCATTTTCTGCATCCGACCCGCGACCGATTGCGCTTTACCGAGGGTGCGCACCGCATCTTCCAGGCTGATATCGCTCACCAGCAATACCGCCAGTGCGCCCAGCAGGTTGGCCGCATTGAACCGTCCTACCAGTTCGCTATGCAGCTCCGCCGCTCCCCAGCTTGAACGTATGGCCAGCTGCAAGCCTTGCATATTCATTTGTTGCAAATTCCCATACACCATACGCATACCATAGCGTTCGGCCAATTGCAGTGCGGCCTCAGTCAGACCATAGCCGATGATTTCAACATTTTTGTCTCGCAGCCGCGAGGCCAATTCCGCACCGAATGCATCATCCAGATTCACTACCGCGTACTTCAGCGTCTTCCAGCCGAACAAACGACGCTTTGCCGCCGCATAATTTTTCATATCACCGTGGTAATCCAGATGATCGCGGGTCAGATTGGTCAGCAGCGCCACATCAAAGCGCACACCGTTAACCCGCCCCTGCGCCAGCGCGTGCGAAGACACTTCCATTGCCACGGACTGAGCGCCCTCATTCAGATAATCCGCTAGCAGACCATGCACGTTGATCGCATCCGGCGTGGTATTAGCCGTGGCCTGTAGCGCACCGGCGTATCCGTTGCCCAGCGTGCCTATCAAGGCACATTTTTTGCCGCAGTCGTTTAATGCCTGCGCAATCCAGTGGCTGCATGAGGTCTTGCCATTGGTTCCGGTGACGCCGACCATCCACAATTTTTCCGAAGGCGCTCCATACACAGCATCAGCCAGTTCGCCCGCCTTGTGCCGCAAATCCTGCACCGCCACCTTGCTCACATTCCACTGCGGATCCCATTCAAAGCTCCGCCCTTCACGGTCATGCCCCTGCAAAGAGGCTTCGTAGATCACCGCATTCGCGCCCTGCGCAATAGCCTGTGCGATGAATTGACGTCCATCCGACTTTTCTCCCGGATAGGCGATAAAGGTGTCGCCAGGCTGCACTGCGCGACTATCCGTCACCAGTCTCTTAATTGACAGGCTCGCAAGCACTTCAGCACTCGGCACTTCGCACTCGTCACGCGTTACCATCAGACTTCCTCCCCGATGATTTCGGCTGGCGGTGCAATCACGTTATCCAGCGGCGCATCATTCGGCACATTGAGCAGATGCAATGCGGCGGAGGTCACGCTGCTGAATACCGGCGCTGCCACCAATCCGCCGTAATACTGTCCATTGTTAGGCTCGTCTATCATCACCGCGACGATCACGCGCGGCGCGGATACCGGCGCAAACCCGACGAACGAGGCGATATAGCGATTAGTGTAATGGCGGCCGTCCAGCTTATGCGCCGTGCCCGTCTTGCCTGCCACGCGATACCCGGCCACTTGCGCCAGCGGTGCGGTACCGCCCGGCAGCACGACCAATTCCAGCATGGCGCGCAGTTCCGATGCGGTTTTAGCGGAAAACACCCTCTTGCCGACAGCGGGCTGATCCAGCTTGAGCAGTGAGATGGGCTTCAATTCGCCGTCATTGGCAAACACGGTATAGGCACGCGCCAGTTGCAGCAGGTTTACCGAAATTCCGTGTCCGTATGACATGGTGGCCTGCTCAATGGGGCGCCAATTTTTGGCATCGCGTAACATGCCGCGCGCTTCGCCCGGAAAATTGCTGCCAGTATGCTCGCCAAATCCTGAAGTTGAAAAAGTCTGCCACAGCACGCTGGAATCCAGCGACAGGGCAATTTTGGCTGAACCGACATTGCTGGACTTCTGGATGATTTGCGCCACGGTTAAACTCGGTTCCGGATGGGTGTCATGTATCCTTTTATTGCCCACCGTAAATACGCCGTTTTCCGTGTTAATCAGCGTCCCGGGCCGGATGTTTCCTGCATCCAGGGCCGCCGCGATGGTAAACGGCTTCATCGTCGAACCCGGCTCAAACACGTCGGCAACGGCGCGATTGCGCATAGCCTGCGCACTGATGCGGGTGCGATTATTCGGGTTGTAGCTGGGATAATTTGCCAGCGCCAGCACTTCACCGCTGCGCGCATCCAGTACCACTATGGCGCCCGCCTTGGCTTGATGCTGCTGAACAGCCAGCTTCAATTCACGATAGGCCAAATGCTGCACATTGCCATCCAGGCTAAGCGCGATATCCCTGCCCGGCTTGGGAGGACGCAAACTGCCGGCATCCTCGACGATATGCCCGCGCCTGTCTTTGATCACACGCTGACTGCCCAGTTTTCCGGCCAGTTGCTCCTGCAAAACCAGCTCCAGCCCTTCCTGCCCGTTGTCATCCTGGCCGGTAAATCCCAGCGTCTGTGCAAATTCCTCGCCAGCCGGGTAATAACGCCGATATTCGCGTTGCAATGAAACTCCCGGCAGATTCAGCCTGATGACACTGCCCGCCTGCTCAGGCGGCAGTTGCCGCTTTAAATAGACAAAATCTCGCGTACTATCCGCGAGACGTTCACGCACTTCACTCACGCGCATACCCAGCGCCTGCGCCAGCTGCTTGAGCTGCTGCTCATCAATTCTGGCTACACCGGCCTCGTTGATTCTGATATCCGACGGGCTTGCCCATACCGATTCCACGGGGGTGCTGACGGCCAGCGGTTCGCCGTTGCGATCAGTCATCATGCCGCGATGCGCGCTTACCTCAACTACCCGGCTGTAGCGCTGCTTGCCTTTTTCCTGCAAAAAGTCATCGTGTATACCCTGCAGATAGACACCCCGGCCCAGCAAAGCTGCCAGCCCCAACAACAGCACCATGAATAACACGGTCGCACGCCATCCCGGCAATTTTGCCGTAATCGTGTCTTTTGTGCTGGCAGCATAATTCATGGCTTCCCGTTTGCTCCGCCGTTAGGACTGACGCGTATAAACCTGACCTGCTTCGGCAATTGCATCTGCAACTGCCGCGACGCGATTCTTTCCACCCGCGCCGGCGTTGCCAGTGTGCTTTGCTCTAATTGCAACTGCCCCCATTCAACTTCCATTTTGTGGGCGCGTTCTTTTTCCTGCTGCAATGCAACAAACAGCTTGCGCGCCTTGTGCTGTGAGGTGATTACGCTCAACGCGCCCAACACCACCAGAACCAGCAACAACCCGCTCACCACACCACTACGCCACATCGCTGCGCTCTGCCACACGCATCGTCGCGCTGCGCGCGCGCGGATTAGCCTGCAATTCCGCCTCACCCGCACGCACCGCCTTGCCTACCCGCTCCAGCTTTCCTTGCAGCACTTCACTGGCACGTATCGGCACATTGCGCGGCAATTTATCCGTCTCTACCATGTCGCGGATGAAGTGCTTGACCATGCGATCTTCCAACGAATGAAAGCTGATCACCACCAGACGACCGCCGGTCTTCAGATGCGTGACGCACTGCGGCAAAACCTGCTCCAGCTCTTCGAGTTCCCGGTTGAGATAAATCCGTATAGCCTGAAAAGTGCGTGTCGCCGGATTCTTACCGGCTTCGCGGGTACGTACTGCCTTGCTAACCAGCTCGACGAGCTGCTGCGTGGTTTCAATGGGTTGAATCGCACGCGCAGCAACAACCGCCCTTGCAATCTGCTTAGCAAACCGTTCTTCGCCGTAATCACGTATCACCTCCGTCAGCAGACTCTCATCCACCGTTTCCAGCCATTGCGCTGCCGTTAGCCCGCTACTCGTATCCATGCGCATATCCAGCGGCGCATCGAACCTGAAACTGAACCCGCGCTCCGCCTCATCCAACTGAGGTGATGAAACGCCCAAATCCAGCAAAATGCCGTCAACGCGCTCAACGCCCAATTCGCCCAGCACCTCCGCCAGCCGCGTAAAACCGCTATGCTCGATATGAAAACGCGCATCGGTCCATAACCCGCCGCAGGCCACTGCGGTCATATCCTTGTCCAGCGCGATCAGTCGGCCATTCGCGCCCAGTTGCTGCAATATTTTCGCGCTGTGCCCGCCCCGGCCGAAGGTGCAATCCACATAGATGCCATTCGCCTTGATAGCAAGCGCCTCAACCGCCTCATGCAACAGCACGGTGTCGTGAGTCAGCTCATCACTCACAATGAAAAACCTTCCAGCTCGGCTGGCAACTCGCTATTCATCAGCAACAGCGCGGCCTGTTGCTGCGCCTGCCATTTCACCTCATCCCACAATTCAAATTTGCTACCCTGACCGATCAACATCACGCTTTTATCCAGCGCGGCATAACTGCGCAATACAGGAGAGATCAACACCCGGCCTGCGCCATCCATCACCACATTTTCCGCGTGACCGACCAGCAGCCGCTGCAAGGCGCGGCTGTGTGGATTAAAAGAAGAAAGTTTATTTAGCTTGTCGCGTATCGGCAGCCACTCAGGCTCGGGGTAAACCAGCAGACATCCGTCGGCGTCCGCCGTCAGCACCAGATTGCCGGCGCAAGCACTCAGCAATACATCGCGATACCGTGCCGGTATTGCGAGTCTGCCCTTGCCATCCAGATTGAGTTGCGCCGCCCCCTGAAACATCCCCCACCCCCACAATTACCCACTATTCACCACTTAGTCCCACTATATTGAAAATATATTAAACGGTCAAGTGAAAAAACAGATTTTTTCTTTAAAAGACAAGGAGTTAGCGCGGAAAGCTGAGAAAATATAAATATGCTTAAAAAGCAATGAATTGCGCAATTAAGCTAAAGTTGTTTGTAATGGAGGCGGACTATTTCGTGACGAATTGATCAGAAATGATGACGAGGAATAAAGTCTGTCGGAAGTCAAGTACCCCAATGGCTGTTTTCCGTTTGGGACGGGTGGTCGCTTTGATATCGTAATAAGTGACGGGTTTCAGTCGCAACAGACGGCAGGCGTGGGTCGTCGAGACGTTGACGTCGTTCACGACGGTCAGCTTTATGGCTGACAATTAGCAGGATGAAATCTTCGCCCCGGGAAGGCCATTCGGCTGAGTAATCCTAGAAACTCACTCGCTACTTGAGCTTCATATTGTTATGAAGCGCATTCCTCGCAGCAATATTGGCTTTGGCTGCTTTGATAAGCTGCCTTAACGCTTGTGGATCCACGTCCATATCTCCAGCCGGATAGAGGTTAGGCAATAGAGACCCGAGAGCATGCATAGGGAAGCCGACTCTAACCTTTCCTCGCGGAGTATCTGAGACAAGTAATCCTTCTTGAACAAGCGCATTCAACACATCTCTCGCGGCCCTCTCCGAGAGGCCGGTGAGGCGGCCTGCTTCCATGCGTTCAAACTCTCCAGCAGTGAAGGCATGAATGAAGAGGTGTGCAGACTCAGGTTTGAGGTCGAACCGCACTTTCTGGAAAAAATTCTCGGCTCTGAACCTGAAGTTATCGATTGCGAACATCCGGGCCATGAATTTGGCCTGATCAATAGCAGTTTGCATGGCGTACTCGCAAAACTCTGCCAACCGCTTTTCGGACAGGTTCCCACGCCCATCAAGATCGCCCATTCGAGGCTGGTCGGCCCCAGCTAGTTCCGCCTTGTATTGGTCCGCAGTCTTTGCGAAACCTCTGGACATCGACCACAGGCATGAGCCATTTACTCCACAT
This sequence comes from Gallionella sp., assembly GCA_030653355.1. Classification (GTDB taxonomy): domain Bacteria; phylum Pseudomonadota; class Gammaproteobacteria; order Burkholderiales; family Gallionellaceae; genus Gallionella. Next base: position 17,370 of record JAURZN010000090.1, read on the forward strand.
TCTCGGAGCATCGCGTCGATGGTAATTCGCGCTACACGACCGTTCCCATCAAGGAAGGGGTGAATCCACACAATTCGATGGTGGGCTGCAAAAGTTGCAAGAATGCCGTCCAACTTATTTATTCCACCTTTTTTTGACCATTCGAGGCGGAGGCTGTAGACCTCTGTAAAGCGTTTTATGAAGCGATTGAGTGCATCAGCTCTTGGTGCTACATGTATGCCTACTTGGACGTCCCTCTCTCGGAACTTTCCGGGCTCCATATAGCTTCCATCCTTAAGCTTTAGCATTTCCTTCGGTAAGTGTTCGCAGAAGCGCCGATGAACCTCAAGGATAAAGGGAAGTAGAGAGCTTTTGTCGAGCGACTGCAACTTTGCCCATCGATCAGCCTCGATGTGAGCAACTACAAGACTCTGCAAGTCCTTTTGCTCTATCTGCTCCTTTACCTCGAAGAGAGCTTTCTCGATATCAATTGGTAGGGTGTGATGACCCTCTATCAGATTCGAGTAGTAGCAGTTCATCCCCGAGACAAGCTTGGAAAGACTTCTCGCAGTCGCTGGAACAAGTGCGGCGTCTAAGCAGGCTGATGCTTCTGATAGTTCGTGAGCAAGCCCGATCAGCGTCTTGTAGACAGGTCGAGAGCTCTCGATAAGTAGCGGTTCCATCTGAGCTGGGTTGTCGTATAACTGAATCATTTGTTCTCTATCTTTGCCGATAATTATGCCGATTATATCCTCTAATTAATTATGTAGTTAGAGTAATTGTATATGAGATATTTGCCGTTGTTTATACCGGAGTTACAGCCGAACTTCTTAACGTAGTTAACCGGCAAGAGTGATGCACCCGGGCGTGCATAGGCTGTCCAAGCAATTCCGCCGGTGCGTAACCCAGCATCCTGGCTCCAGAGGAATTGATGAAGGTGGTATTGCCATTAGTATCCAGCCCCCACACCCCGCTGCTCACGGATTCAAGCAAAAGGCTGGCACGTCCTTCTGCCTGCTTGCGTGCGGCCAGCAAGGCAATAATCATCAGTCCGATCAGCACCAGCGTGGCCATAAACGCCCAGAGCAACAGCAACCCCGATGTTCAAATTGCGAGAACGGCCCCTGCCCCAGCGAGGTAGCCCATGCCGCGAAGAAGGAAAGCAGTAACACGGCAAGCGAAGCGGCCGTCACGCCAAAGCGCAATGCGGCCCAAACAACCAGAGGCGCAAGCAGGAAGGCAAGCGGCAAGGTGCTATCGCCAACAGTGGAGAAAAAAACCGCCCAGCACAACGCTGCGGTCACAACACCCCAGAGCAATAATTCTTTGCGATGCTGCAAAAATTCATCGGCACTTGCGCGCGAGAACGTCAGAAGAAACGGGGCCGCGCATCACCCGCCTGAAGCCGATGTTGGTTAACGCTCCGCCATATCCAGCGTGATATGGTCAGCCAGGACAGGCCGTAATGCCTTGTGGGGAAAACGCAATTGTGCCGGGTGATGGTGATAAGACTCCAGAGCGGCTTGACTGACAAGAGTGACCAACAGACAGTGTTGGTACTTGCCATCCGACTGGATGGTCTGACGGGTGCGGATGCCGCGCACACCGGGAATAGCCGCTATTAATTGCGTTCCTTCGCGCATGGCAGAGGCAAGCTCGATTTCCGATAGCGTTGACGAAACATTATAGAGCATGATGTGTTCCACCTCCTGCCAGGGGCGGCATTGCGCTAATACTTCCGCCGCCCGCCCGCCGCACCCCCAGAGGTGCAGACAACGTTCGGCTTCCTCACGCACCGCATCACGCACCCCCGTCAGTAGTGAGCTGTGTCCGCCCTTGCGGTTAGCTGCGACGTATTCTCTGATGCTGCGGTCGGCCACATCTGCAAGAGCGGTGTAGTAATTGATCTTGGCCACGCCGTTGGCGATAAGCCGTCGGAATTGCTCGTCTGACAGCCCTGTGCCGCCGTGTATCACCAACGGTATAGCGGTCGCCTCCCTGATTTTCGCCAATCGGCTGTAATCCAGCTTCGGCACACCTTTCATCCGGCCATGCACGGTACCCACCGAAACCGCCAGACAATCCACGCCCGTGCGCTCGACATATCCCACAGCCTCGGCAGCCGAAGTATAAGCAAGCTCACCCGGGTGGTTTCTGGCGTTTTCCCCATCGACACCCGGCACATAGCCCAGCTCGCCCTCGACCGTGATGCCGCAGGTATGGGCCATGGTTACGATGTCGCGTGTTTGCCACAGATTTTCTGAAAAAGCGAGCGCCGAGGTATCCACCATCACACCGTTGCAACCCGCGCGGATGGCCCGCTCGGCAGACGCGCGACTGGTGCCATGGTCAAAATTGATTGCCACCGGCACGGCGGCACGCCGTGCCGCCGCCGTGACCGCAGGCATCAGAAGCTCGAAATCGTAGTTATCGAAATGTGATTCGATCAGATTCAGTACCACGGGTGCGCGGCAGTTTTCCGCAGCCTGCATGATGCCTTCCAGAAAATGCAGGTTAGCCACACCAAACGCGCCAACTGCGTAATTGTGGCGGTAGGCATGGTTAATCATGTCGGAAAGATGAACGAGCGGCATGTGAGAGGCGCTATTTCGCAGTCAGTCTTGCCAATGCTTCATCCGCAGTCTGATCGTAGCGCGCACGTTCCTTTTTCGCCGCCTTATCCAAGGCATCATTGATTTCCGGAAATTTCAGCGCCAGGATGCGCGCAGCCAGCATGGCGGCGTTCTTGGCGCCATCCACCGCAACCGTAGCAACCGGCACACCCGGCGGCATCTGCACCGTGGAGAGCAGCGCGTCGAGGCCGGACATGATGCCGCCCGAAAGCGGCAGCCCGATAACCGGCAACCGGGTATGGCCCGCAATCACGCCCGCCAGATGAGCCGCCACGCCGGCGCAGCCAATCAGCACCTGCACGTCTTCCTTGTGTGCACGATCGAGATAGGCAAACACTTTATCCGGCGTGCGGTGCGCCGAGGCCACCACGATTTCGCTGGCGATGCCCAGATCGCTCAGGGTATCGCGCACCTTCACCACAGTGGGTAAATCATTAGGACTGCCGGTGAGAATACCAACCATTACTTTTGGGGCGTCCTTACTGGCGGTTTTTTTACTGTCAGCTGATTTCTTCATACTATTTCTCCTTGATGTAAATTTCGATAGTCATAGTGCATCAGTAGCGGCATCGCGCCTATACGGACTTATTCATCCTCGCCCAGTTCCGCATCCCATCCTCTGTCACGGGCAGTCGTGATGGCCAGCGCATAGAAGCGTTCATGCCGCTCGCGCAGTACTTCCGGCAAACGACTGGGCAGGTGTGCATAAGGTTCCCACGCGGCATAGACCTGTTCGTAAAGATTCTGCATGCGCGCGGCATCCCAGCCCGCGCAGGTTTCCGTTTCGGGCAGAATATCGAATACCCAGGCATCACGTACTATGCGCCCGAGATGGGTCAGGCCCGCGTTGGTATCCTGTTCGATACCGGCATAAGTTTGTTGCGTCATCGTGTAAGCCCCGCATAAATTACCGGCAATTTCTCCGGAAGTCGTTCTACATGATCCACGACCATGTAGTTTCTGGCCCCGAAAATTCGGGACACATATTGATCCGCCCTCGGATCAAGCGACATACAGAAGGTGGTCACGCCACAGCGCGCCATTTCCTCCACCGCTTTTTTGGTATCGTAACGCAAATACTGCGGATCACGCACATCGACGTCAGCCGGTTCGCCATCGGTGATCACCAGCAGCAGTTTTTTAGCCGATTTCTGCTGCTTCAGATAATGCCCGGCATGGCGAATAGCCGCACCCATGCGCGTGGAGAGCTGGCCACTCATGCCCGCCAGCAGTGACTTCGGCACGTCATTGTAGGGCTGATCAAAATCCTTGAAGCGGGAATATTCGACATTGTGTCGCCCGTCCGAGCAAAAACCGTGAATCGCGAACGGGTCACCGATCTTATTGATCGCGTCCGCCAGCAACACCGTCGCCTGCCGCTGCAAATCCAGCACGCTATAGTCCTGTCCGCTGACTTTTTCATTAGTGGATTCCGACAGATCCAGCAGCACCATCACCGAAATATCGCGCACCTTGCGCACCGAGCGCATCATGATGCGCGGGTCGGGCTGCTGCCCCATGCGGATGTCTATCATGGCGCGGATAGCGGCGTTGACGTCCACCTCGTCACCGTCTTCCAGCTTGCGGATGCGCGTCACCCCCTGCGGTTGCAGCGCGTCCAGCAGAAACTTCAGCCGACCGATGGTGCGCTTGTGTTGGGATGTGATGTCATCTATGAGTTGCAGATCGCCCGCTCTGGAGCGTTTCTCCAGCACCGTGGCCCAGGCCGGACGTTCGAGCTGTATCTGGTAATCCCATTCCGAATAATGGTAGGGCTCGGAAACCGGCTCCCTGCCTTCCAGCTCGTTGTAGGACTTGCCCATGTCCTCATAGGGAAAGAGTTCAGTGCCCAGAACCCAGATTTCTTCCGCGTCATCGCCGGCATTCTCGACGTCGATCTCGTTGGCGAACTCCATCAGGCTGACATGCTTGCGCACCTGTTTGACCGTGTCGTACCCCGCTGCAATGGACTTCTCGAAGTCGAATTCCTCGAATTCCCAGAAATAGCGATTATCGTCGCGGTAGGGCGCGGTGAGCAGGTCGGTACGCGGGTTGAAAGGAATGCGCTTCGCCATGAATTCATGCGCCAGTTGCACGCCGATATCCCAGGAAACCTGATTACTATCCAGGCGCTCCGCAGCCTGTTTGAACAATACCCGCCCCTGAACGATCCACGTATCGTTGTCCTGATAACACTCATCGAGCAAGGCACGCGCCAGACGGTTCAGATAGTCACCTGCCGACTTGGCATGTGCAGGTTCTATCGTATGCAAAGCCGACCAGCGTTGTTTCAGGCCGGGGAACTTGCGCACCGCCAGAGTTTCCACCCGCGCATCCTCAATCACGCTGATCACCGCCATCTGCCAGGGATTGAGCGACTCGGCCGAGATCGGGTCGCGAGTGTAGACAATATGGGCGGCACTGTGTGCGGCAGCGGCGCGATACATTTCCAGACCCGGTAATTTATTGCCCTCTCCCGCAAACGGGAGAGGGTGGTGCGCCGCACCGGGAGAGGGGAGAACGAAGTCATCGTAGGCGTCGGGCAAGTGAATAAAATAACCCTCCACGAATGGCCGATAGCCTTCCCGTGTTTCAAAGTCGCCGGAAGTCGGCTTCATAAAGAAGTCCCGTGCCCACAGCGCGCGCAGATACATATTGATACGACGCTGCACATCGATGAACAGCGTGCCCTTACGCTCCTTCTGCAGCATCGCCTGCGATTCTTTGGATTGCAGGCTGAAATAGTTGGCCTGCTCCGGATAATTGGTGCGGTGTGCATGCGCGCCCCACAGCGCCCAGCGGCGCAAGCCGCCCAGGGTGAGCTGGCTGAACAGTTTTTCCAGATTTTCCAGCATCGGCCGCACGCCGCGCGGCGCCTGGGACAGCAGGGTATTGAGAAATTGCAGATAGGCGCGAAACAGCGCCTCGTCGCCGAGGCGATTGGCCGCTGCGGGCGCCGTGCTGAGTACCAGTTCAATCACCGCACCCGATGTCTTGGAAGCCAGTTCCAATGCCGTCTGCATCAGATCCAGAATGATGTCCTCGCCGATTTCCTTGGCCACCAGCGGCGCATGATCGATCCAGGTGGCGATCAGACCGTCGCCCTTGCCCAGAGTCTTCAGCGCGGCAGCGCCCTTGAGATAATTATCCAGACCGCGCGCACTGAACACTTTGGTCGCTTCATGCCACGCGGCGCGCAAGCTTTCCTGCAATTCCGGGGAAAGCGATTCGATCAGTTCCTGATAGTCTTCCAGATTGATATCCATGGTTACTCCAACTGCGACTCTATGCATGGAAATAGACCGGGCGGGCAGCCACCCGGTCTATCAAAAGAACGTAGTTACCGCCGCATCCAGCGCATCGCGCATGTCGGGATCGTCGGTGATCGGACGCACCAGCGCCACGCGGCAGGCTTTGACAGGATCGACCCCGGTAGCGATCAGGCTACCGGCGTAAATCAGCATGCGCGTCGAAATACCCTCGTCCAGTCCGTGGCCCTTGAGGTTGCGGGCGCGTTCGGCGATGGCAACCAGTTTGCCGGCCACATCCGCATTGACGCCGGTTTCATGAGCGACGATTTCGGTTTCGATGGCATGCTCGGGGTAGTTGAAATCGAGGCCGCCGAAACGCTGCTTGGTGGACTGCTTCAAATCTTTCATCAGGCTCTGGTAGCCGGGGTTGTAGGAAATTACCAGCTGGAAGTCGGGATGAGCATGGACCAGTTCGCCCTTCTTTTCCAGCGGCAGCACGCGGCGGTTGTCGGTCAGCGGGTGGATAACCACGGTGGTATCCTGACGCGCCTCCACCACTTCGTCCAGATAGACGATGGCGCCGAAACGCGCGCCGAGTGCCAGCGGCCCATCCTGCCAGCGTGTGCCCTGGGCATCCAGCAGGAAACGACCGACCAGATCGGAAGCGGTCATGTCTTCGTTGCAAGCCACGGTAATCAGCGGTTTGCCCAGTTTCCATGCCATGTGCTCGACGAAGCGTGTCTTGCCGCAGCCGGTCGGACCCTTGAGCATCATCGGCATACGCACACTGTAAGCGGCTTCGTATAGTTCCACTTCGTCAGAGACGGGGCGGTAGTAAGGCTCTTTTTCGATGCGGTACTGCTTGATGATATCGCTCATAATGATCTCCATTGTCAACACAGGGGCGGAAACGGCCGATATCAGCAGCCGCTTGCGTTCCTGAGCGGTACCTATTAAAAAACCCCGCCGCTGTAGAGAGGATCGCGGCGGGGAAACACAGCCTTAAACCGTCTTGCCGCGGAAAATCACCATTGCCGCGCCCTGCGACTGATTGAAATTGTTGTAACCAATCAGACGCACGTGGTTGTTGGGGTTAGCCTTGTGACAGGCTTCCGCTTCGGCCAGCACCTTGTCGACATCGGTCTCGCCGAACATCGGCAGTTTCCACATATACCAGTAGGAATCCATTAGGTACTCCGGCTCGACATGCTCGATAGCCGGGTTCCAGCCTTTGGAAACCAGGTATTCCACCTGCGTCTTGATTTCAGCCGCAGTCATGGCAGGCAGGTAGGAGAAGGTCTCGAACTTGCGGCTGCTCGGGTCGGACATACGCGATTTGTAATCCATTACTTCGCTCATCATTTACTCCTTAAATTAGATTGTTACCGGATCGCGCCGGGGCGCGTCCGGGATGATCTGGCGACTGTGTCGCAAGATCACTTGTGAGCCACGTCCAGTTTGTCAACGGTATCGAACTCGAACTTGATCTCTTTCCATGTTTCCATGGCGATCTTCAGTTCCGGACTGTGGGTGGCGGCCTGAGTCAGAATATCCTTGCCTTCTTTTTCGATATCACGACCCTGATTACGCGCGGCCACACTGGCTTCCAGTGCGACGCGGTTGGCCGCTGCACCGGCTGCGTTACCCCAGGGGTGACCCAGCGTACCGCCGCCGAACTGCAACACCGAATCATCTCCGAAGATATTCACCAGTGCAGGCATGTGCCAGACATGGATACCGCCGGAAGCCACTGGAATCACGCCGGGCATGGAGCCCCAGTCCTGATCAAAGAAGATGCCGCGACTGCGGTCTTCCTTGATAAATTCGTCGCGCATGATGTCGATCCAGCCTAACGTCGCTTCACGGTCACCTTCCAGCTTGCCCACCACGGTGCCGGAATGCAGGTGATCACCACCGGACAGACGCAGCACCTTGGTCAGCACACGGAAGTGAATGCCGTGGTGCGGGTTGCGGTCGAGCACAGCGTGCATGGCGCGGTGGATGTGCAGCAGCATACCGTTTTTACGACACCAATTAGCCAGGCCCGTGTTGGCAGTCAAACCGCCGGTCAGATAGTCATGCATGATAATCGGCGCGCCGATTTCCTTGGCGTACTCGGCACGCTCATACATCATTTCCGGCGTTGGAGCCGTCACGTTCAGGTAGTGACCCTTACGTTCGCCGGTTTCGCGCTGCGCTTTCATAGTGGCTTCGTGCACGAATTCGAAACGATCACGCCAACGCATGAACGGCTGACTGTTGACGTTTTCGTCGTCCTTGGTGAAGTCCAGACCGCCGCGCAGGCACTCATAAACAGCGCGGCCGTAGTTCTTGGCGGACAGCCCCAGCTTAGGCTTGATGGTGCAACCCAGCATTGGACGACCATATTTGTTCATCTTGTCGCGCTCGACCTGGATACCCTGTGGTGGGCCGCCGCAGGTCTTGACGTAGGCGATCGGGAAGCGGATATCTTCCAGACGCAGTGCGCGCAACGCCTTGAAGCCGAACACGTTGCCCACCAGTGAAGTCAGCACGTTGACGACAGAGCCTTCTTCGAACAGGTCGATCGGGTATGCCACGAAAGCGTAGAAGCAGGTATCATCGCCAGGTACGTCCTCGATGCGATAGGCGCGACCCTTGTAATAATCCAGGTCGGTCAGCAGATCAGTCCACACCGTGGTCCAGGTACCGGTTGAAGATTCGGCAGCAACCGCTGCGGCGACTTCTTCACGGGAAACGCCAGGCTGCGGCGTGATTTTGAAACAGGCAAGGATGTCGGTATCCAGCGGTGTGTATTCCGGCGTCCAGTAAGTTTGCCGGTACTCTTTTACACCGGCGTTGTAGGTCTTGACTGCCATTGCAAGCTCCTTATTCTCAGATTAAACAGATACCTTTCACTATGAAAGTTCTGTGGCTCGGTTGAGCGTGTTGGCACTATAGCGAGATATAACCATAAATAACAATTGTAGTTTTCGATGATAACGATAGACTGTTATCTATGATATTTCAGGATGCACAGCCATGATGAAAAATGCAACCTTGCGCCAGCTAAAAGTATTCGAAGCGGTAGCGCGCAATCTCAGTTTTACCCGCGCCGCCGAGGAGTTGTATCTGACCCAGCCCACCGTATCCATTCAAATAAAACAGCTGGCTGATATCGTCGGACAGCCGCTGCTGGAACAGATCGGAAAGCGCATCTTCCTGACCGATTCCGGGCGCGAATTGCTCAAGGTGTGCCGTGATATTTTCGAGGGTCTGGATCGCTTCGAGATGTTGATGTCGGACATGAAAGGGGTGAAGAAGGGCAAGCTGCGCCTGGCCGTCATTACCACTGCCAAGTATTTCGTGCCGCGCCTGCTCGGGGTTTTTTGCCAGCGTTATCCCGGCATCGACGTGACGCTCAAGGTGACCAATCGTGAGCGTGTATTGCAACGCATGGCCGAGAACCAGGACGATCTCTACGTACTCGGGCAGCCGCCCGAGCAGATGGATGTGGCATTTGAGCCTTTTCTGGAGAACCCGCTGATAGTGCTGGCACCCGGCAACCACCCGCTTGTCGGCCAAAAGAATATTTCACCGCATCGTCTGACGGAAGAGCAGTTCTTGATGCGCGAACCCGGTTCCGGCATTCGTCTGGCCACCGAGGAGTTTTTTGCCGGGCACGGATTGAAACTCAAAGTCAGGATGGAATTGGGCAGCAACGAGGCGATCAAGCAGGCGGTGGCAGGTGGACTGGGCCTCGCCGTACTGTCCGTGCACACGCTCGCGCTGGAGCGCAACATTGATGAACTGGCCATACTCGATGTAACGGGTTTCCCGATTCGCCGACACTGGTATCTGGTTTATCCCAAGGATAAGCAACTGTCGGTGGTGGCGCTCGCTTTTCTCGAATTTATGCACACAGAAAGCAAGCTGCTGAGTGAAAAATATTTGCTGGGAATCGCAGATTTCCCCAAATAGAATCGCAGACGAAAATACGGCTCCAATCCGCAGCGCGGGTCAATTACCCTGCGCGCTGAGGCTGGCGAACAATTCCTTCACATCGACAGGCTTGTAATGCACAGGCCATTCCAAACCTGCCGATTCCTGAATAAAGTTGCTCGACGTGTCGCCGGTCACCAGCACCGCCTTGACGGGTGCGCTTGTTTTCTGACGCAGCATTTTCAGGAACTGAATACCATTCAGCGCACCCCCGAGCATGAAATCTACGATGTAATAATCGGCCTGGCCAATATCCGCGTGCAGCAGCGCCTCTTCGGCACTGGAGAAACAACTCACCTGTGCGCCCATGCCTTCGAGCAGGGTAGTCGCGGCGCTAGCGACCAGCAGATCATCTTCCAGAACAACAAATTTCCTGCCTCGCACAAATGAATCGCTGAAGACCTGCGCCTGTAGGAGCACAGGCGCACGCGCAACAGCCGTTGATGACACTGCCTGAGGAAGGCAAAACGCGAAAACCGTTCCGCGGCCGGGACGCGACAGGCAACTGATTTCTCCGCCCAGCAGCGCCAGCGTGCGTTTGACGATAGCCAGGCCCAGCCCCAGCCCGCTGGTCCTGTCACGCTGCGGGTTACCCAGTTGATAGAATTCATCAAAGATGTGTTCCACATGCTCCTCAGGAATTCCCGTGCCGGTATCCCACACCTGAAACAGCACGTCGCCACCGCGTGCCCTGGCGCTGATCATGATCGCGCCCCGGTCTGTGAATTTGATTGCATTTGCAACCAGGTTACTCAGCACCGATTTGAGCAAACCGACATCACTGTGTACTGAAAGCGCCTCCTTCATAGAAAAGTACAGTCTGAAGCCGAGGCGCTTCTCGGCGGCTATGACCGCAAAATTCTGTTCCAGCCAGATGAGAATTTCATTCACATTGATCGTTTGATATTCCGGTTTGATCATCCCCGATTCCAGCTTGGACACTTTAAGCAAGGCATCAAGCAAGCCTTTGAACGCCTCCATCGAGTGTGTCATCTGCCGGATGATCTCATCTTGCTGAGGACTGGTTGCCGTCGATCTGAGCGCGAACAAAAACATGTTGGCTGCGGCCAGCGGTTGGCGCAAATCGTGTCCGGCCGCCGCCAGAAAACGTGTTTTGGCCAGCTCTTTGCTTTCCAGCTGTTGCATGGAATCGCGGAGCCGTTTTTCAGCTTCCTTGCGTTCAGTGATATCCTGCGCCGTTCCCGACATCAGGCAAGGCGTGCCATCGTCGTTCAATAACAATTCGCCCTGGCCCTCAACATAATGAACCGTACCATCCGGCCACACACAGCGGAAAACCAGTGCTGGCGGTTTCTGCCCCGACATGCAGCACACAATCCAGGACTGCATGGCGGCCTGATCATCCGGATGTATCAATCCGAGGAGCGATTCAACGCTGGGTGTAAAAGTGTCAGGAGAGACGCCATAAACCCGATAAAGCTCATCGGACCACGTAAGGTGGTCAGCCATGTCATAGGTCCAGCTGCCGATATGCGCAATTCGCTGCGATTGCATCAAGTGCCGCTCACTCTCCCGCAGACGCTTCGTTCTGGCATGGACCAGCCTGCGCAGGCTGACATTCCACAACAGCACCATGCCCAGCAGCAGGGTACCAGCCAGCAAGGACAGGACGGCCCTGTTCTGGTATAGCCAGCCTGGCTGCACAAGTTGCCCGTGCAGCCATTGCGCCTCCAGCTCCTGAAGCTGCCCGGACAACTGGATGTGAGTCAGCTGCCGATTCAGCAAGGCGATCAGCGGCTGATTTTCCTTGCGTGTGGCAAAAGCATAATCCTGTGAAAACAGCCCGCCTGCCGCCAATTCCACGTTGAGAAAACCATATTCGGAAATAGCGCGCACACAGACCTGCTGGGCACAGAGAAACGCATCCGCTTTACCCAGATTCAAATGCAGCAACCCGTCTATCTTGCTGTCCACGAGGTAGCGCGTAAAATCAGCCCGGTCCGCGAGCTGGTCCAGCGAGATATCGCCTTTTTGCAGGGCAACGACATGCCCCCTCAAAGCATCGAGGCCGACAATTTTTTTCCTGTTTTCATTGCGGAACAGCCCTTGCGCAACGCGACTGTGAGGGATGGAGAATTGAAATTCTGCGGCTCGTTCCGGCGTGACGATCATGTTAACGATGTCCACCTTGCCCGCCCTGAGTGACGCGAGCGCCTCGGGCCAGTTCATCGCTATGAATTCAAATTGCACTCCGGCCTGCTCACCCAGGGCGCGCAACAGGGACGGCGTGTAACCTTGCGCCTGCCCGTGCATATCCACGAATTCGTACGGGGCATATTCCCGATCGATCGCTACCCGTTAAACCTGCTGGGTGTATTGTTCGTCCGCATGACCGGATAGCGGCCAGCATACGCTGACAGCAAACAGCAGGATAGGCAGTTTGAAGCGCACGGCATGGCGGCGCCACGCCCTGATTGCCAACAGGAACATAAAGGCGTGAATCGTCATAAAAGCGGATCCTTTAACGTCTTCTGCTTCATCAAAAATTGATACCGGGGTTGGCGCATAAAGACAAAAGAAGGTGAAGCTGGCCGATAAGCCGGGTTCTGTCGTGGACAGTCATTCCTCTAGGCGTTTCGTTACCTTACGCTCAAGCAATCTACCCGCTGACGACGCGAGCCACGCCATAGTCAGCCTATTTGATCTTGCTCC
>JAURZN010000093.1 GCA_030653355.1 Gallionella sp.
ACGGGGCTGCCGCCCTCGGCCTGCTTAAGAATTGCGATGATCTGGCTATCTGAAAAGCGTGATAACTTCATGTAAAAATTCCTCTATTTCCAAGTGAGAAAATTCTACTTCTAATCGCAACTAATTTCAGGGGGGATTACCCTATGTTCCTCAAGTGCTGCGAGGGTGATCGCGTCGTCAGTCGTGCCGTGCTAATCGTCTCGGGCATACGCAGTGACGGTTACCGCGAGATACTGGGCGTGCGGATCGGTGACACCGAGAGCTTTGCCACCTGGAACGATACGTTTCGCTGGCTTAAGGGGCGTGGGCTGGGCGGTGTTTCTAATCTCAGACGATCACGCCGGGTTGGTTGAGGCAGCAGCCAAATACTTTCAAGGTGCAAGCTGGCAGCGTTGCCAGGTGCATTTGATGCGAAATATTCTCGGTCAGTGCGCCAATCGCCATCGCGCCGAAGTGGCAGCAGCGGCCAAACTGGTGTTACAGGCGACGGATATGAGTGAGGCGCAGCGGCGTCTGGCCGAGAAGAACGAGGTCTGGCAGGAACGAAAATATCTGGATATGGATGAATTTAACGACTGGGTGGTATCACAAAAAATGCCTGATGACAGCGGCAATTTGATTGCAATGAACGGCTTAAAAACGTGATTTACTGAATCGAATTTACAGCAAAATTTGGACTTGACCATATTTAGCTGCGGTAGCTGGCGTTGATTTTGACGTAGTCGTAGGAGAAATCGCAGGTCCACAGCGTGGCATTCACCGCGCCGCGATTGAGTACCACGCGGATGGTGATGTCGGACTGCTGCATCACGCGCTGGCCGTCTGCTTCGTTGTAACTGGCCGCGCGGCCGCCGTTTTCGGCAACCAGCACGTCGTCCAGGTAGAGTTGCAACACGTCCACATTCAGATCATCCACGCCTGCATAGCCGATGGCTGCGAGGATGCGTCCGAGGTTGGGGTCGGATGCAAAGAACGCCGTCTTAACCAGCGGAGAATGCGCGATAGCATAGCCGATTTTTTTGCATTCATCCTCGTCGCGTCCGCCTTCGACCCTGACTGTGATGAATTTGGTCGCGCCTTCGCCGTCACGCACGATAGCCTGTGCCAGATAGATCGCTACTTCAGTAATCGCTTCCAGCAAGGCGTTATAAGCTGCGCTGTCGGACGACGTCACTTCCGGCAGGGCGGATTTGCCGGTGGCCATCAGCATCAGCGCGTCGTTGGTGGAGGTATCTCCATCCACGGTAATGCAGTTGAATGAGCGGTTCGCAGCCTCTCGCACCAATGCCTGCAACAACGGCGGGGCGATACCCGCATCAGTGGCGATATAACCCAGCATGGTCGCCATATTCGGGTGAATCATGCCGGAACCCTTGGCGATACCGGTAATGGTGACGGTGGCACCATCGATGACGAGCTGTTTTGAGATCGCCTTGGCCACGATGTCGGTGGTCATAATCGCCTCTGCGGCATCAAACCAGTTATCCGCAGCCCTGTTGGTCACGGCAGCGGGCAAGCCTGCGGCGATTTTCGCCACGGGCAGTATCTCCATGATCACGCCGGTGGAAAATGGCAGTATCTGCGTGGCCTTGCATCCCAGCAAACCCGCCAGTGCCGCGCAGGTGGCGCGCGCATCCTGCAAACCCTGCTCACCCGTTCCGGCATTGGCATTGCCGGTGTTGACCACCAGCGCACGTATGCCTTCGTCGTGTTCCAGATGCGCCCTGGCGACGATCACCGGGGCGGCGCAAAAGCGATTTTTAGTGAACACGCCAGCGACCCGCGCGCCATCGCATAACTGGATGACCAGTAAATCCTTGCGGTTTTCGCGCTTGATATTGGCTTGTGCAATACCCAATAAAACGCCCGCAACGGGCAACAGTTGTGCCGCCACGGGCGGATTCAGATTTACCGGCATCAAACTTTCTCCTGGCTAGTAACGGCCGCCGCTCTTGTATATGTAATTGGTCAGTTCTGCTGATTCGATATTCACGCGCCGCACGATGCCGTGCATATTGCGGATAATGCCGCGCATGACGCGATACACCAGCTTGGGATGCGAGTTGAGCAGTGTTTCGAAGCGGACGCGCCCCATGGTCAGAACCTTGGTCGGTCCCACCGCATAGAGTGTCGCGCTGATTTGTGTTGCCGCCCCGCCCGCGAAAGTGATCATGCCCGCCAGATCACCCGGCTTGAGCACATGAACAGTGGTTTCGTCGCTGCCGCTTTCAATTTTCACTTCAATATCGCCATGCGCAAGGATGTATAAATTATCGGGTTGCTCATCGCCCGGTTTAACAATGACATCACCTGCCTTGTATTCCTGAACCTGAAACAACTCTGCCAGAATTTCCACTTCAGCGTCGCTCAACTCCTCTGTCACCGGTGAGGTGCGCAGCGTATCAATCACTAATGACATTGCATTCTCCTTTTATCTCAGCTTAATTTTCCATGGCACTGCTTGTATTTCTTACCCGAACCGCATGGGCACACATCATTGCGCCCTATCTTCTTGCCGTCGCGCACAAACGGATGAGCTTCCTCAGCCGTTGACCGGTTTCCGCCGGACAGTGCCTCTTCATAATTTGCGTGATGATACTGTACATTTTCTGCGGCCGGTGCAGCTTCTACTGAATCCACTTCCGCTTCGCTGCGCACCTGAACAGTCATGAGCACCTGCGTGACTTCACGCTTGATGACGTCCAGCATGGTCGAAAACAGCTCAAAAGCTTCGCGTTTATACTCCTGCTTGGGATTCTTCTGCGCATAACCGCGCAAATGAATACCCTGACGCAGGTGATCAAGCGCAGACAGATGCTCGCGCCAGTGCACATCCACGCTTTGCAACATGATGGCACGCTCGTAGTGATGCATTATTTCAGCGCCTACCGCGCCTACCTTGGCCTGATACGCATTGAGTGCATATTCAGATACGCGTACGCGCAAACTCTCTTCGTTAAACTGTTTGTCTTCTTCCAGCCACTGCGCCAACGGCAATTCCAGCAAATAATCTGCCGCCAGAGCTTTCTCCAGACCCGGAATATCCCATTGTTCTTCCATGCTATGCGGCGTGATATACAGACTGATGGTATCGTCCAGCACACTGTCGCGCATCGCCTGTACAGTTTCAGATATATCGTCGCTCTCCAGCAATTCGGTGCGTTGCTGGTAGATGACCTTGCGCTGATCGTTGGCTACGTCGTCGTATTCCAGTATCTGTTTACGCATATCAAAGTTGCGCGCCTCAACCTTGCGTTGCGCATTTTCGATCGCACGCGTCACCCAGGTGTGTTCGATCGCCTCACCCTCCGGCATCTTGAATTTATTCATGATCGCAGCCACGCGATCCGAGGCAAAAATACGCAACAGCGGGTCTTCCAGCGACAAATAGAAGCGGCTTGAACCCGGATCGCCCTGGCGACCGGAACGACCACGCAACTGGTTGTCCACGCGACGCGATTCATGACGTTCAGTACCGATGATGTGCAGGCCGCCGCTCTTCAGCACCTGTTCATGCAAGATGCTCCACTCGCTTTTCAGTTGTTCAACGCGCGTACTGCGGGCACCATCGTCCAGACTCTCGTCTGTGCGTATCTGTTCGATCTGTTTCTCGATACTGCCACCCAGCACAATATCCGTGCCGCGCCCTGCCATGTTGGTGGCGATGGTAACCATTCCGGATTGTCCTGCCTGGGCGATAATTTCCGCCTCGCGCGCATGTTGCTTGGCGTTGAGCACCTGGTGCGGCAGCTTGGCTTCATCCATCAGTTGCGACAGCAACTCCGAATTCTCGATCGAAGTCGTACCCACCAGCACAGGCTGGCCGCGCTCATGACAACTCTGGACATCGGCGATCACCGCGCGATATTTTTCCATCGCGGTAAGATACACCTTGTCCATCATGTCGTTACGGATCGTCGGGCGATTAGGCGGAATGATGACCGTTTCCAGGTTATAGATTTGCTGAAATTCGTAGGCTTCGGTATCAGCCGTCCCGGTCATGCCAGCCAGCTTGCTGTACATGCGGAAGTAGTTCTGAAAGGTAATCGAGGCCAGCGTCTGATTTTCCTTCTTGATTTCCACGCCTTCTTTCGCCTCGACGGCCTGATGCAAGCCGTCCGACCAGCGTCGCCCCGACATCAGGCGACCGGTATGCTCATCGACGATGACCACTTCGCCGTCCTGCACCACATAATTCTGGTCTCTGTGGTACAGCGAATGGGCGCGCAATGCGGCATAAACATGGTGTATCAGTGAAATATTCGCGGCATCGTACAGGCTGCCATTCGGCGGCAACAGCCCTGCTTCTGTCAGGATATCTTCAGCATGCTCGTGGCCGATCTCGGTCAGCAAAATCTGATGATTTTTTTCGTCCACAGAAAAATCGCCGGGGCCGTCCTCATCGCTTTGACGCACCAATTTCTGCACCAGCTCGTTGATTTTCACATACACGCCCGCATCACCTTCGGCCTGCCCGGAGATGATCAAAGGCGTGCGCGCCTCGTCAATCAGAATGGAATCCACTTCGTCCACAATGGCGTAATTCAATTTGCGCTGAAAGCGCTCACCGATCTGACTCGCCATGTTGTCGCGCAGATAATCGAAGCCGAACTCATTATTCGTGCCGTAGACAATATCTGCCGCATAGGCGGCCTGCTTCTCATCCGATGGCATTTGCGACACGATCACGCCGATGGACATACCCAGAAATTTGTAGAGCCTGCCCATCCAGCCGGCATCGCGAGTCGCGAGGTAATCATTGACCGTAACCACATGCACGCCGAGACCGCTGATCGCATTCAGATAGACCGGCAAGGTGGCCATCAGGGTTTTACCTTCGCCGGTACGCATTTCTGCGATCTTGCCGTAGTGCAGCACCATTCCGCCTATCATCTGCACATCATAGTGACGCATCCCCAGCACGCGGACACTGGCCTCGCGAACCACTGCAAACGCCTCGGGCAATAACGCTTCCAGCGTTTCACCACGGGCAAGACGTTGCTTGAACAGCTCGGTTTTTTCGCGCAACTGCTCATCACTGAGCTTGGCGATATCAGCCTCCAGGCTGTTAATGGTCTTGACTGTAGCGCTGTATTGCTTGAGTAAGCGATCATTGCGACTACCGAAAATATTTTTAAGCGCTTTTGAAATCATATTTTTTGTTTTCTCAACCACAGGGCGAGGGGGCTATAAACCAACTCGCCCTCATAAATTACAAATTTTTAATCAACTAACCGGCTGCGTTTTTCAAGAAGCGCCCGGGATTCTGTGCCATCCCCTTATAGCGAACTTCAAAATGCAAGTGATTTCCGGTGGAACGCCCGGTACTGCCAACCTCGGCAATTTTGTCGCCGCGTCGCACTACCTGCCCCACCTTCACCCACATCCGCGATGCGTGCGCATAACGCGTCACAATATCATTGCCGTGATCGACTTCGACCATATTACCATACTGGGACTGGGTATCCGCATACACGACCACACCGCCGGCCGAGGCAAATATGGCCGTGCCCTCCTCTGCCATGAAATCAACCCCCTCGTGCATCGATGTCTTGCCGGTAAAGGGGTCAACGCGCCAGCCGAAATTGGAGGTATAAAATCCTTCATTTACCGGCGCGGATGAGGGCAACAGCCCCTTACTCAACTGGTTCTGCATCAGCAGCGTCTCCAGCGCCATCAATTTGTCTGCCCTGTCATCAACCAGCCGCGTCAGGGATTCGAGTTGTCGCGCCAGATCGACCTCAGTCATCTGACTATTGTTTAAAAGCAGCAGCGGCCCGCCCTGAGCAGGAGGCTGGTCGAACTGGAATTCCGCAGGTTTCATACCCGTCAGTTTCACCAGGCGCCCGCCCAGGGCATCCAGGCGTTGCACGCGCGCCTGCATTTCGCCCAATTTTATCGACAGCGTATCCAGACTACTGCGCTGATAAGCCCTTTGATACTGTTGCTCATCACCCTGAATCACCCGCCCCAGTCCTTCCGGTGCAAAGCGCATCAATGTCATCTGCAAGGCGATAGCCGCCGCAATCACCCCGGCAAACAACAGCAACATTAACCAGACAGCCTGCTTGAGACCAAAATTAATGCTGAGTGACTTTGCCCATCGATCAGAAACTAGAATAATATCCATACTTCATCTTTCTTAAGTGATCATAGCCCGTGCCACAACGTCTAAAGCATCTGATGAGCGACAACCAGGAATTGCGCACTCTGCTCGATACCGTGCAAACGCTGACGGCGTTACAACAGCATTTCTCCCATGTCGTGCCGCCGCATTTCGCGCAATATAGCCAGGTGCTGGGGCTACGCCACGGCACGCTCAGCATTGCCACAGCCAACGGCACGCTGGCCGCAAAACTGCGCCAGCTTGCACCGGACATCGTCATCAAGCTGCAAAACAGGGGTTGCGAGGTTAGCGTAATCAGAGTCAAGGTGCAAGTCACCTACGCCACCCCGACGCCCCCGCATGAACCACGCCTCCTGACCCGCACAGCACAACATCAGCTGCACGAACTCAGCCTGAGCCTGGGCGACACCCCGCTCAAGCAGGCGCTGGAAAAGTTTTCACAGAGGAAAGGACAGACTAGTCGTTAGTTGTTAGTTGTTAGTCGAAAAAGATATCGCATTTCGATTTTCCTTGCAATATCGTTAATAATCAATTGACTGAGCCACCCATAACCTGGCGCAAAATTCTGTCAGAGAAGCACGCGCCACGCGACCAGCACATAACGCTCCAGCACAAACATCAAGCCGAATGCCAACAGCAGCAACACGGTGAAGCGCACTGTTTGCCAGGCGAATTTCAGATAGCGCCGATTGCGCGTCAAGACGTACATTCCGCCACTGACTACTAGCATCAGCGTGACCACAACCAGGATCAGACGCAGAATTAACATAGGCAACAAACCGCCCTATTCAAGAGGTTATGCAGCCTGCAATTGCAGGCGCAAAAATTCCGGCGCATCCGCCACATTGTCAAACGTGACGAACTCCCATGCCTGTTCATCGGCGAGCAGTTCGCGCAGCAGGGCGTTATTCAGTGCGTGCCCCGACTTGAATCCCGAAAAAGCACCGATCACGGCATGGCCCAGCAGATATAAGTCGCCGATTGCATCCAGCACTTTGTGTTTGACGAATTCATCCTCGAAACGCAGACCATCGGCGTTGAGCACACGATAGTCATCCATGACGATGGCATTATCCAGACTGCCGCCCAGCGCCAGACCCTGGGCGCGCATATGCTCGACGTCCTGCATGAAGCCGAAAGTGCGTGCTCGACTGATGTCACGAATATAGGAATGCTCGTTCAGATCGACGATGACATGCTGTTTTGAACCTGCAAAGACAGGGTGGGCGAAGTTGATGGTAAAGGTCAGTTTATACCCGTTATAGGGTTCAAACCTGACCCACTTATCGCCCTGCTTAACTTCGACGGTTTTCTTGATGCGGATAAATTTCTTGGCTGCCGATTGTTCGACGATTCCCGCCGATTGCAGCAGGAAAATAAAGGTGCCGGCACTGCCATCCATGATCGGCACTTCCGCGCCATCCATTTCGACAAAGGCGTTGTCTATTCCCAATCCTGCCAGCGCAGACATCAGATGCTCGATAGTAGCAACGCGCACTCCGTTCTGCTCCATGCAGGTGGACAATCGCGTGTCATGCACGGAATGCGCCCGTGCCTGAATCTCCTCTACCGGCTTGACATCCACGCGGCGAAACACGATGCCGCTGTTCACCGGCGCCGGACGCAAAGACAGCGTGACTTTTTCGCCGCTATGCAAGCCGACACCCGTCACACTAACGGAAGTTTTCAGGGTGCGTTGCTTAACCATCGGCGTTTTAAGGGCAAGTTTCATGCGGCGATTTTAACACAGCCCCGCATCCTGAATCCTGAATCCTGCCTCTAATCTGCCTGTTTGCGCAGGAACGATGGGATATCATAGGTATCCACACCTGACTTCTCCATTGCATCTACCGCCGCACGACGCCCACTGCGTATGATGGTAGGCGTATCCAGTGCCATATAGTCAACATGGCTGACCGGATGGTCGTTCGTGCCGGTTCTTTGATAATCCTGATTTTGATAGACGATTTCCGGTTTGGCCATTTTACGAGTCAACGGCGCACCCAGACCCGTAGCGACCACAGTTACGCGCAATTCATCACCCATCGATTCATCGAATACCGAACCCAGGATGACGGTCGCCTCTTCGGCGGCAAATTGCACGCACGCCATGACTTCTTCCATTTCCCTGACTTTCAGGGAGCTGGTCGAGGTGATATTCACCAGCACGCCGCGCGCACCGGTCATATCCACGTCTTCCAGCAACGGACTGGCGATGGCGCGCTCGGCAGCGACCCGCGCACGGTCAGGACCGGAAGCCACGGCGGAACCCATCATGGCCATGCCATTTTCCGACATGACGGTGCAAACGTCG
>JAURZN010000104.1 GCA_030653355.1 Gallionella sp.
CGATGATGGTGACGGCATAGGTCTCAAACAAGTCCGCAGCCATGCCGGCACAGTCGCCGACATTGTCGCCTACGTTATCCGCAATCACCGCAGGATTGCGCGGATCATCCTCGGGGATGCCGGCTTCGACCTTGCCGACCAGATCCGCGCCGACATCCGCGCCCTTGGTGAAGATGCCGCCGCCCAGTCGGGAGAAGATGGAGATCAACGAACCGCCGAAGCCCAGGCCCACCAGCGCGTGGGTCGCTTCAGACTGGGTTGAGCCGGAATTGATCAGAAAGGCGTAATAGCCCGCCACACCCAGCAGCCCCATGCCTACTACCAGCATGCCAGTGATGGCACCCCCCTTGAAGGAAACATCCAGCGCCGCATTCAAACTTTCCTTGGCGGCTTCGGCGGTGCGAATATTGTCGCGTACCGACACATTCATGCCGATGAATCCCGCCGCGCCGGAGAGCAGTGCCCCTATCGCGAATCCGACGGCGGTCTGCCAGCCCAGGGCTGCGAAGATGATGACAAACAGGATGGCGCCTACGATGGAAATGGTGAGGTATTGCCGGCTCAGGTAGGCGGAAGCGCCTTCCTGTATGGCCGCGGCGATGCTGCGCATTTGCTCGCTGCCGGTCGGTTTTGCCAAAATCCATTTGATAGAGAATACGCCATACAGGATTGCAACGACGGCGCACAACAGTGCAAAGACTAGACCATCTGACATGATTTATCTCCCTGAGTTGAACTGCTAATAACAGCTTCTGCCCGGTCAGTATTTTCTGACTGAGGTGATAATAGCAGCATCCGGGTATGAATTACGCGTCATGATAAAACGATAAAGTGAAATCACTTTTGATTCACTTCATTCATCCCGTTATGACGGCTGATTCTCGTTGCGCCGTAGAAGTTGCCGGTAGCAAAAACAGGGTTGAGAGCTGTTTTTGGAGTGGTTCAGTTTTGTTTGCTGTAGATCAGGGGACTGGGGGTTGGCGTGACCGGGAACGGGCGCTATCCGTTTAATGCGGCCAATCCGGCTGCGGCGACGAGTCCGTCTTCAAAGGAACGCACGCCACTGATACCCAAGCCGCCGACGACGATGTCGTCCAGATGGAGCGGCACGCCGCCTTCGGCGGGAATAACGCTGGGCAAGGCCAGATGTATCAGCCGACCGCTCAATACGGCATCCTCGGAAGTCTTGGTGGCGCGCTGGAAGGCGATGGCCGCATAAGCCTTTGCGATGGCCGTTTCCACACTGCCGAACTGGGTGTCGTGGCTGCGTTGCAGATAAAGCAGATGCCCGCCATCGTCCACGACCGCGATAACCACACGCCAGCCATTGCGCTGCGCCTCGGTTTCTGCCGCCTCAGCGATGCGTTTGGCGTCTGTCAGTGTGAGAACTGGTTTGCTGTTCATGCCGATAGTGCTGCCAGAACCCGGTCGCATATCTCGTTCACACTGCCTACGCCGGAGATTTTTACGGACTTGGGCGCGTTGGCGTCTGCCGATTTAGCCCAGTCCTTGTAGTATTCGATCAGCGGCTGGGTTTGTTCGTGATAAACGTTGAGGCGCTTGATAACGGTTTCTTCCACATCGTCTGGGCGCTGGATCAGCTCCTCG
>JAURZN010000123.1 GCA_030653355.1 Gallionella sp.
AGATCGTGTCCGGCGAGAATTTCCGGAATAGCCTGTTCCTGAATGGGAGTCGGTTGCGTGTAGCCGGTATCGGCAATCGCCTTCAGGATGGACGGGTTTAAATTCAGTTCTTCAAATGTCATTTTTGCTTCCTTTTTAAAATCAAAGGGAATCCTCATCGTCATTCGGATGGCGCACCCGGATAAATAAACGGGCGCGGAAAAATCCGGCATGGCGAACGCGGAGACGTTCCCTAAGGTAAGCGCAGGTGAGTGCTACCCGTTTGAAGGGTAGAGGGTAAACCGGCGCAAAAACATCGTAGCTAACCGGGAAACCCTGGAATCCATAAAGCGGAATCTGGTAGAGTTCTTTAGACAGGCGCGCTTGAAAAGCGCACGAGAGATAGGTCGGAAACGATGAACTAATGCCGCATAGCTTGCGGCAAGTCGCGCATTATACGGATGAAATAAATAAAAGCCAGCGAATTCTTTTCATTCAGCCTGTTATAGTGAATGCCTATTCGTTTCGCTTGCGCTACTCATGTCCATGGAAACCGAACTCAAATTACGCATCACACCCGAGCACCTCGCTCGTCTGAGGCGACATCCGCTGTTCAGAACGCACCAGATCAGCGCACCCGTCACGCGCCACCTGCACAATATTTATTACGACACGCCTAAGCTGGACTTGCACAACAAGGAAATGGCTTTGCGACTGCGTCGCGCGGGCGGGCGCTGGTTGCAAACGCTGAAGGGAGGCGGTTCCGGCCGGGCGGGGCTGCATCAGCGCAACGAGTGGGAAGCGCCCGTCGCGCTGGCCAGGCTGGATTTTTCCGTGCTGCAGGCCTCCGTACTGAAAACCTATCTGCCACCGCGTCTGCGCAACAAACTGAAATCGGTATTCGTAACGGATTTTTACCGCACCAGCCGTCTGCTGGAATGGCGGGGCGCGCAAATCGAAGTGTGCATGGATCACGGCGTAGTAAAGACTGCGCAGCACAGCACGCCGATTTGTGAGGTGGAGCTGGAACTGAAATCCGGCGCAGTGCTGCAATTGTACGAACTCGCGCTGGCCTTGCTGGAGATCGTCCCGCTCGAACTGGAAACGGTAAGCAAGGCGGAGCAGGGATTCCGGCTGCTGTCCGGATATATTGAGCAGCCGATAAAAGCTAAAGTGGCGAAACTCGGGAAAACAGACAGTCTGATCGAGGTGCTGCAAACGCTGATCTGGTCTTGCCTGCTGCATTTGCAGAACAATCTGCACGGTGCAATGACGAGCGATGATGCCGAGTATCTGCATCAGATGCGGGTAGCGTTACGGCGCTTGCGCGTGGTGTTGCGCATGGCCGAAAAGTTTCGATACGACGCGCAATTGGCTGCATTGCGTGATGAATTCGCCATACTGGGAACCACGCTGGGAAAAATACGCGAATGGGATGTATTCATCGCCGGCGTAGCGCTGCCGCTTTGTGCGACGCGTGCCGGAGATGACGGTTTACAGACATTACTGTCTGTCAGTGAACGGCAACGCACCGATAGTTACGCCCTCCTGCGCGGCATCGCACAGCGACGTCAATTACAGCGATTGATGCTGAGCCTGGCCATTTGGATGAACGGTGACTATTGGCAACAGGCGGAGGAGGGTGCACCGCAAACGCAAGTGTTTGCGGTGCACTATTTGCAGCGACTGGAAAAACGCTATAAGCAAAGGAAACTGCAACTGGATGCCACGGATTCAGGGCAGTTGCACGCCTTACGCATCCTGGCCAAAAAACTGCGCTACAGCGCAGAGTGCTATTCCTCGCTGTATGGTAAAAAAGAAGCCGGCAACTATCTGAGCGCGCTGGCTGAAGTTCAGGAAAAACTGGGGGAAATCAACGATGTCGCGGTAGCCCATCGCCTGCTGGATGAGTTGGCGGAAAATCCACAACTGTCTGCGCATCAAGCGAGCATCGCGTCTGTCAGGGATAAGGTTGATAACGATTTTCCAATAAAAATCAAAATATTACACAACTCTATTCAGAGTTTAGATAAGCAGTGCGCTTTCTGGAAAAAATGAGGGGCAGGCTTGCCGTTGAGAACATCAGCAGTTCGCATCGTCCTCGATGACTTTCAGGAAGTCATCATGGGTAGCTCCAACGACCGGTTTATGGCTGACAATATTGCATCATCGCGATCGGTAAAGTGCCATCGTAAAAAGTGGGCGCTCAATACGACTGTATCGTGGTTGACGAATGCCATCGCGGTTATCTGCTGGATCGGGAACTGTCCGACACGGAAATGACCTTCCGTGGCTATGAAGACTACATTTCAAAATACCGCCGTGTGCTTGATTACTTTGATGCCTACAAGATCGGCATGACGGCAACGCCAGCGTTGCACACTACGCAGATTTTTGGCGAGCCGGTTTATACCTACAGCTATCGCGAAGCCGTGATCGACGGCTTTCTGGTGGATTATGAGCCGCCCGTGCAAATCAAGACCGAGCTTTCCACCAACGGCATTGCCTGGAAGGTCGGCGAAGAGGTCAAAGTCTACGATGTGCGTCGCAACCAGATTGATCTGTTCAACGCGCCGGATGAAATCAAGCTGGAAGTTGAGGATTTCAATCGCCGCGTAATCACTGAAGCATTCAACCGCGTAGTCTGCGAGTATCTGGCGCAGGAGCTTGACCCCGCTTCGCGCCGCAAAACGCTGATCTATTGCGTGACGGATGCGCATGCCGACATGGTGGTTGATCTGCTCAAGAAAGCCTTTGAAGCTCGCTATGGTAGCGTGGATGATGATGCGGTCATCAAGATTACTGGTGCGGCTGACAAGCCTTTGAGCCTCATTCGCCGCTATAAAAACGAGCGCAATCCGAATGTGGCCGTTACGGTCGATCTTTTGACTACCGGTATCGATGTGCCGGAAATCTGCAATCTGGTCTTTCTGCGCCGAGTGAATAGCCGCATTTTGTTCGACCAGATGCTGGGTCGTGCCACGCGCCTGTGCGACGAAATCGAAAAAGAGGCTTTCCGTGTCTTCGATGCGGTGGGCATATTTGAGGCAATTGACGATATGACTGCCATGAAGCCGGTCGTGGTTGATCCAAAAATCACCTTTACTCAGCTAACTCAGGAATTTGTCACAGTCGGTGACGATGATGCGCGCCAGTTGGTGCGCGACCAGTTCTTAGCCAAATTGCAAAGTAAGAAACGTCATCTCTCGGAAAAGTCCGCACGCGATTTTGAAACCAAGGCGGGCATGACGCCGGACGAATTTATCAAGAAACTGAAGGCTATGCCACTCAATGAGGTGGCAGCGTGGTTTACGCAAAATCCTGATTTAGGTGAAATTCTGGATCGCAAGGGCGATGGCGCATCCGTGCCGTTGTTTATTTCCGAACACGAAGATAAATTTCATAGCGCCGAGCGTGGCTACGGTCAGGCCAAAAAGCCGGCGGATTATCTCAAGGAATTTACCACCTTTATCAAGAGCCATAGCAACGATATTCCTGCATTGATGACCGTGCTGACCCGACCGCGTGAGCTTACCCGTACGCAATTGCGCGAACTGGTGCTGGAACTCGATAAGGCCGGATTTACAGAATCTAATCTGGCAACCGCCTGGCGTGAAATGACCAATCAGGATATTGCCGCGCGCATTGTCGGTTACATTCGCCAGGCGGCGATTGGCGATGCGCTGATGCCTTACAATGAACGGGTTGATCATGCGCTGCAAAAACTGCTGGCATCCAACAGCTGGTCTGGTCCGCAACGCGACTGGCTGAAAAAGATTACCGCACAAACCAAGGCTAATTTGCTGGTAGACCACGAAGCCTTTGATGAGCCTGATCTCATCTTCAAGCGCGAAGGTGGTGGTTTCACCCGACTAGACCGGCTTTTTGACGGAAAACTTCAGCAAATACTTGAATCATTTAATGAATCCATCTGGAAAGATGGTGATGCCCTCGCGGCTTAACTCCCGGTAACCACGTGCCAAAAGTGGCGCGAGTCTGATGAAAATAAAAGTCCTTCATGAATTTAAGGCCGGCATGGGTAGCGCAACGGCGGAGATCTACCATTCCCCGTGTGACGGCGCTGGGCTTGTAGGGGGCGCCAAATCGGTTAAGAAACAGGAGATGCCTATGCTCCTCTGAAGCTTTCTCAAGACGATTTAAACGGCGTGGTGAATAAGCATATTTATTTAGGAGCTTCATTAATTGATCTGGTATGTAAAGATTCCCAGATACATCAAATTTGGTGGGTATCCCGGTTCCTGGGCCAACGGGTAAAATCCACAGGCCGGAATCTTCAGGTGCAGGCGTCGCATTTTCAATACTATCTACTCGTATGGCAGTGAGCGTTCCAATGCGTCCTCCCGTAAAAAAACCTGCCATCAGTAGCAATCGGAGTTCTTCACTACAATTCTTTAGTGTTGATATTGCGCTGGAGTCGATCTTCTCTGATACGAAGCGTAGAAGCTGGCTTTGGTTCTCCGCTGAGATAGGAAGTAACCCATCTTCCAGCATGATGCCAGGGCGCGCCCTATTAGGAATAGCCATGTCGGTGGAAAGTCGGTTAATTACTCGTTCAAACCCAGCGTGATCAAAATATTTCACAACGACAAGCTTGTCCTTCCACTTTGGCGTATTACGACTGACAAAACTGTGAATGTGACAATGGCGGTAAAACTGAATCACGGCTCTCATCCGGGCTGTCGTCGTCGACGGGCGTATATCTCCGCAATCACGGGCTTTAATTAATGCACCACGGTATCTAACCAGAACTCGATCTGATTTTCGGGTAGGGAAATGTCGCCAGTCCATCTTTTCTTCTTCCAACCAAATAGAGTACTCGTGCAGATGTCCCATTAGGTTCTGCACGGTGTTGAGCTTAATATCCATACTTTTAATTTTGTCCAGCGCCCAATGGTTCGCCTCGAACCATGGCGTGCCACACTCCCAGAATATTTGTGGTAAGCCGCATATCGCCTGAACGCCAAATTCGGGCACCCAGTACACTTTACGTTCTTCCACAATCGCGTGATGTGGATCGTAATTTATGCTTTCAAGCCGTGCCATTGCTTCAGTTTATTGGGCGGAGGATTCCTGCCCAGTTTATTAACTTTGTCCTCCCGCATCTGGCGGATGATGTCGGTGAGCACCTCGTCCTGCTCGCGCATCGCGCCAAGCAAATCCCAAATATCGTCAAATCCCGTGCGTTGTAATGCTTCCTCGATAGATTCATCGGCAGTCTGTTCGACGAACAACGGCACCATCACATAGCCGAACTGTTTGCCGGGCGATTTTCGCATGGCGCGACACGTGGCCTGAACAATATCCACTTTGGATTTTCGCGGGGAGATGAACGCCACCATATCGACGGCAGGCACGTCCACACCTTCAGTCAGGCAGCGCGCATTGGAAATGACCGCTTTTTCCGCCTGACGAAACGCCTTCATGTTGTCTTCGCGACGGGAGGTGGGCATTTCGCCGCTGACGTGCTGTGTGGTGAAATCAGGTAGATGCTGCCGGATGCCTTCGCCATCGCCGGAAGTGAAGGAGCGTGCTGCGGCGACCGAACCGTGGAAAGTAAAGATGCGGCTCACGCCGTATTTCTCTACCGCCTTTTGCAAGGCGATTTGTAGCGCGACCTGACGCGCCTTCACCGTATCGCCCGCAACGGTCACTTTGTACTCGGTCAGCTTCTCGAATTGATTGTTCCGAAACGGTCACTCAAAGTTAATTGAGCCTAGATCGGCTTAATCATCAGCGATGGCCGATTATGCAGGAAATTGTCAAGTAATACAGGTGGCTAATTTCACCATAATACGTACTCAGTTGGACCGGTCGCCCTTACACAACGGGTAATCCCCCCATTTTTAGTTGGGGTCAAAAGTAGAGCTGGTTAAAAAATCTAACTTCTGTTTCGGCGTGATGCCGCCGAGTGCCATGTTGGGGCGTTCGTGATTGTAAGTCCACATCCATTTCGTTGCATAGTCCTGC
>JAURZN010000126.1 GCA_030653355.1 Gallionella sp.
TATCCTCAGTCCTCAGTCCTCAGTCCTCAGTCCTCAGTCCTCAGTCCTCAGTCCTCAGTCCTCAGTCCTCAGTCCTCAGTCCTCAGTCCTCAGTCCTCAGTCCTCAGTCCTCAGTCCTCAGTCCTGATTAAAATCCCAAACTTTCCAGTAAATCATCCACCTGATCCTGATTGGTCACGACGTTGTTCTGTTTGTGTGGATTGATGACCGGACCGTTAAGCAATCCGGTATCGAATTCAGCCCTGATCTGTGGCGGTGCATTTTCCAGCAGCAGGGACAGCAACTGCTGCTCCATTTGCTGGGTGACTTCAATAATCTTTTTGATAACCTGTCCGGTCAAATCCTGAAAATCCTGCGCCATCATGATTTCCAGCAAATAAGCATTGGTCGCCTTGGTTTGCTTGGGTACGATCTCCAGAAAAGCCTGCGTTTGCATGACCAATGTCCTGAACTTGTCCACGTTCAACTTTTTCTCAAATAACAACTGCCATTGCCCTGCCAGACGACCCGCCTCCACTTCCATGTTTTCAACCAGTGGCTGTGCCGCTTCAGTCGCATTCAACACCCGCTCTGCCGCCTGCTGCGTCAAGGTAGCCACATAATTCAAGCGATCACGGGCATCAGGAATAGAGGAAGCCGCTTTCTCGATTTCCTTGTTCAACCCCAGCTCGCGCAGCGTATCGTGCAGAGTGCGTGCCATCTGACCCAGCTGATTGATAACCTTGCCTGAATTCATCCCGTTCCCGGCAGCAACGCCAGGGGCTGAGCGCTGCTCAGGCGGCGGTTCATCATCAACATTCGCCGCAACGATGCTGTCGAAAAGCGCTTCTAGGTCATCGCATTCCTGGATTGCCATATTGGTAGCCATGTCAGTTCTCACTTATTCATGTTTTGGAATATTTTTTTCAGCTTTTCGTCCAGCGTAGCCGCCGTGAAAGGCTTGACCACGTAACCGGATGCCCCCGCCTGCGCTGCCTCGATGATATTTTCACGCTTCGCCTCTGCGGTGACCATCAACACCGGCAAATGCTTGAGACTGGCATCTGCCCGGATCGACCTGAGCAGTTCTATTCCTGTCATGTTCGGCATATTCCAGTCCGACACGACAAAATCAAACGTATCCGCGCGCAATTTTTTCAATGCCTCAACGCCATCTTCGGCTTCCTGCACATTGACAAAACCCAGCTCCTTGAGAAGATTGCGCACGATGCGTCGCATCGTGGAAAAATCATCAACCACCAAAAACCGTGTACTTTCTATTCCCATGACAATCTCCTATAAATACAGGACTGAGGTACGAGGATCGAGGACTGAGTAAATGCTAAACCCGCACCTCTGTCCTGCCTTTACTCAGTCCTCAGTCCTGTTTTTTTTACTCATTCCTGCCTTTAAGTCAGCAACGGTCTGAGCGTTGTTGACAAAATCATTGAATCAAATTTGGGCACGTAATAATCCACGCCCGCCCGGCGCCCCATCGCACGATTCGCTTCGGAAGAAAGCGACGAATGCATGACTACCGGAATACCGTCAAAGCGGTGATCGTTTTTAATGTGATGTGTCAGTACATAACCATCCATTTCAGGCATTTCCGCATCGGTCAGAATCACCTGTATCCTGTCATGCAATTTTTCCCCGCTGCTCTCCGCGGATTCGGCCAGTGCCTTGAGTCTCTCCCATGCTTCACGGCCATTCGCCGACTGGATATGTTTGACGCCCATTTTATCCAGCACTTCGCCTATCTTCCTGCGTGCCACCATGGAGTCGTCCGCAAAGAACACACACAAATCATGTTCTGATTCCAGGCGCTCTACACTGCCGACGACGGCTTCGCCAAAGGCATTAGCCAGTATCTGCTCAACATCCAGAATGGAGACCAGGGTGCCGTCCGCCAGTTCGGTAATCGCCGTAATCAGCGCGGTCTTGTCCGAGAGCATCCCTTCAGTGGCGCGCACTTTATCCCAATCCACCCGGATGATGCGGTCTACGCTGTGCACCAGGAACCCCATAATGTGGCTGTTGAATTCTGCCACCATCATGGTCTGGTGCTTCTCAGCCGGATGTATGTCCATAAAAGTCGCCATATCCAGTACCGGCATGACGTTGCCGCGCAAGGACACAATGCCTTCCACACCGCCAGGCATATTCGGCGTGCGGGTAATCTTTCCCGCCGGGCAAACTTCCTTCACCTTGAAGACATTGATACCAAACCGCTCCTCGCTGCCCAGGCTGAACAGCAGGATTTCCATTTTATTGGAGCCCACCAGATTGGTACGCGCATCAACATGATCCAGCACGCCATCTTCATTGTCGCTCAGCATTTGATCCGAATAACTCATTTCTTTCTCCTAATCTGGTGAGTAGCGAGTAGGAAGTGGTAAGTGGGAAAACCATATCCACTCTCTACTTGCCACTGAGGTACGAAGTACCGTTCCACTCCCCATTTTTAAGCCAACAATCTTGCCAATGTTTGCGACAATTTTTGCGGTTCGAACTTCGGCACATACTCATCCACTCCGACCGATTTACCGAGCTGCTGATTCGAAGAACTGCTCAATGACGAATGCATGATCACGGGAATACCCCTGAAGCGCTTGTCATCCTTGATCTTGCGGGTCAGCATGTAACCATCCATTTCGGGCATTTCCACATCCGTCAGGATCACCTGCACTAGGTCTTTGAGCGGAATCTTTGCCGAATCGGCGTAATCGGCCATTTTGGCCAATTCTATCCATGCCTGACGGCCGTTTATTGCCGATAGATGTTTGACCTGCATCGCATCCAGCGTCTTGGCAATCTGATTGCGCGCTACTGAGGAATCATCGGCAAAAAACACCGTACGATTAGCCTTACCGAGAGGCTGCACGCTCTTGAAGATCAGCTCATCGCTGTCAAAGTGACCGGTGTCGGCCAGCACTTTCTCCACATCCAGCAACATCACCAGTCGCTTGTCCTTCAATTCGGTGATCGCGGTCACCATGCCGCCCATCTCAGCCATCAGCATGGCGGGAGGAACGCGCATCGCTGACCAGTCCAGACGCAAAATATTGTCCACCGATTTGACCAAAAAACCCTGCGTATGGCCGTTATATTCGGTAACGATCATGATTTCTGGTTTGCAGTCCGTGGACATGCCGGCGTATTTAGCCAAATCGATCACCGGAACCAGCGCGCCGCGCAGACTGACCATTCCCTCAACCGCATTAGGCATCTCCGGCGCGCGTGTAATCTCCGGGATACGCATCACTTCTCGCACCTTGAACACGTTGATGCCGAATGTTTCCTCGCGCCCGGTGCGCATATCCTTGCCCAGGGAAAACATCAGAATTTCCAGCTTATTAGTCCCCGCCAACTTGGTACGGGCATCAATATTTTTTAACAGATCGGACATTTATTTCTCCTTAAATACAGGACTAAGTGAAGGCAAAAGCAGGACTGAGGACTGAGTGAAGGGCTAAGGTTTTGTCCTCAGTCCTCAGTCCTTGCACCTCGGTCCTGTATTTGAGCCCTGCCTCACCCCATTGCGCATTTGGTCAACGGGTAGCCCGCCTTTTTCAATTCGGTTGCCGATGTTGCCAGCGCCTCCGCGGCCACTTTCGCCTCATGGACGGATTGCACATTGCTTTCCACCAGCGTGGTGATGCGCTCTAGGCTGTTTGCCACATTCTCACCCGCAGCCGACTGTTCTCTGGATGCAGAGGCTATGTGCTCTATGCGCTCCGCCATGCTGACTGTCGCCGCTGCGATTTCCTTCAGACCGTCACCATTTTTGCGTATCAGGGCACTCCCGTTATCCACCTCGGATACCGCCCCCTGCATGGACTTGACGGCGGAATCTGCAATCGCATTGATGTCGCGTATCGTATTGGTGATATCCTTGGTGCTGGTCGCCGTGCGCTCGGCAAGCTTGCGCACTTCATCAGCCACCACCGCGAAACCGCGTCCCTGTTCGCCGGCCCGTGCCGCCTCGATCGCCGCATTCAGCGCCAGCAGATTGGTCTGTTCGGCAATCTCCTTGATGGCGTTTGAAATCGCACCTATCTTCAGTATGGATGAACCCAGATCCGTGATCGTCTTGCTGGAAGCCTGCACCGTATCGGCCACCCGGCGGGTTGCGGCGATGCTCATATCCATGCTGCGACTATTTTCCTCGACGATATGTTGCGTCGATTTCGCATCCACCAGTGAATCCGCCGCCATTCCCGCCACCCCGGCAACCGACTGGCTGAATTGCTCCATCGCAGCGGCAATCGCCTGTATATGGTCCTGCTCGATCAGCGCATTACCGGCCACCCCGCTCACTCTGGCATCCATATCCTTGATGCCGCCCTGTATATAAGCGATCGGTGTAACAATCTCATCGACCATGGTGCGCAAATAGGTCTGCATGGTCTGGATTTCGCACAACAGCCTGCCCATCTCGTCGCGCACGGAAATATCGAGTTCAGTATCGAGATTGCCCTCCATGATATTGCGAAACTCTTTTTCCACCACCGCCATCGGCCTGGAAACAAATTTATGTACGCAATACGAGATCAGGAAGTACAGGAATACTTGCAGCCCCAGTTGCCCCATCAGCATCCAGAATTCCATCACATCTATGCGTGCAAATTCCGGCTTGAGGTCGATCACCACATCCGATGCGCCCAGTGCCGCCCCTTCCTGCACGGCGTGACATCCGGTGCAATCGGTGCCGTGGAAATTCTTGCTGGCCAGATAAGGCGTGATGATGCGCATGACAGGGTCGCCCGACGCATCCTGAGCGAAGGTAATGCTTTGCTGCCGGGCTTCGATTGCCATGCGTTGCGCGTCGTCTTTAATCAGCGCATCCGGCAATCCGGGACCATACTGATCCACCAGCTGCTGCACCCGCACCACCTGCGCCGCTTTAACGTGACCTGAAGAAGTCACCTTCTTCAGCAACAGTCTGCGGTTGTCCGCATCGCTGATTTGTCCGGTGACCATCAGCATATTGCCGCTGTCGATGATTTGATTGGCAATCTGGTCGCCTTTTTCAGAGGCTGTCTTCAGCGCATCTGCTTTGAGCATATCCGTCATGTAAAACTGCACAATTGTCAGCAGGACCAGCAAGGGGATTTGTATCGCCGCCTGCAACTTGTGGCTCAGTGACCAGTTCTTCACCTTGAAACGCTCAAATTTTGAAACGATCTGCGCACCGGACTGATTCAACTCCCGGTAATACGCATCGGCCTCTGCGATCTGATCGCGTGTCGGCGCTTTGCGCACCGATACATAGCCGATGATACTGGCATTCTCAACGACTGGTGCCACGGTGGCGCGCACCCAGTAGTGGTCGCCGTTCTTGCAGCGGTTCTTTACCATGCCGCGCCACGGACGCTCGGATTTCAGCGTGTCCCACAACCACGTGAACGCCTGCGGCGGCATGTCGGGATGGCGCACGATGTTGTGGCTCTTGCCGATCAATTCGGCGCGACTGTAACCCGAGATTTGCACGAATGCATCGTTGCAATAGGTGATCACACCCTTGATATCGGTCTTGGTAATCAGCACCGTATTCACCGGGAAGGGCGCTTCCTTTTGTGATACGTAGGCGTTCTTGTTTTGCATGACCGTGCTTTCTGGTTGGGTGGCTATACGCGGAAATGGCTTACTGCCGTTTGCAACTCTTTGGCTAACTGCTCCAGACGCACGATGTCTTGGGTATTCGATTCAACCGCCGCATGATTTTCCTCTGACATCTGGGCGATTTTCTCGACATTGCGCGCGATCTCGGTACTGGCCAGACTTTGTTCGACCACTGATGCCGCGATGTCGCTCACCCCGTGGCTGGATTGCAATACCGATTCTCCCGCCTCGGTCAGCACGCCGGAAACCCGCTCTACCTGCTCCTGTGTAGCCTGCAGGGAACGTAAGCCTTGCTGCACCGTTGCCTCAACTTCACCTGATTTCTGGTTCAGGGAGTTGGTCACCTGATCGATTTCGTTGGCTGATTTTGCGGATTTTTCTGCCAGTTTGCGCACCTCATCCGCCACCACCGCAAAACCGCGCCCCTGTTCTCCGGCACGCGCGGCCTCGATGGCCGCATTCAAGGCCAGCAGATTGGTCTGATCGGCGATATCCTTGACTTGCTGTGTCATGCCGGCAATCGCACGGGTGCTTTCAACGAACTCCTTGACCGAATCGGCGATCTGGTTGACCGCCTGCTGCACGCGCTGTATCTCTCCTATCATCTGCGTCACATCCTGATTGCCCTGCCGCGTCTGCTGCAGACTTTTTTCTGACAGATTGCGGACATCTTCGGAATTTGCCGCAACCGAGTTGATGCTCACGGTAATCTCTTCTACCGCCGCCGCCGTGGAGGCCGCCGCCTCGCTTTGCAACTGCGAACCTTGCGCTATTTGCAATGAAGACGCGGATAATTGCGCCGCCGTGCCGGATACGGTACCTGCACTCTTGCTGACTTGACGGATGATCGCAGCGAAACCGTCGATCAAACCGTTGAATGCCGTGGCAGCCTGGCCGATTTCATCATGCCCGTACACCCTGACGCGTGCGTTCAAATCGCCGTTCTTCGCCATGGATGCCATCACGCCACCCAATTCGCTTACCGAGCGGTTTATGCCACTGATGATGGAGAATCCCAGAAAAATGCCCATACCGCCCCCGATCAGCGTGAGTGCGAAAGCGATGTTGCGCGTCATTTCATAGTTCGACTCGGCGGCCTCGTACTCCTGTTTGGCGACGTCGAGTTGCAACTGCATCAGTTGCTTAATGCCCTCCCCGACCTGCTCGTATAGAGGGCGTATCTTTTCCACCACGACCCGGTTGGCCAATTCGAGGTCATTGGCGCGCAGTGCCGCCATGGCGGGTTTAAGCCCATCCACCACGAAACGCTTTCTGTCTTCGGCTAACTTGTCTGCCAGGATTTTTTCTTCCGGCGTCAGATAAGTGGCCATGTATATCTCCCATATCCTGCCGATTTCCGCGATATTCTGCTCCACCTCAGCGGTGTTTTTCTGTATTTCATCCGGTGTGGGCGTCACCAGGGAAACGGTTATGCGCAAGCGGTTGATCAGCAGCAGTTTTTGAATTTCGGCTATCTGCCCTGTTGGTATCGTCCTGTCTTCATAGACCGTGCGCAATCCCTCGTCGGCCTTGGTCATGCCAAACAACCCTATTCCGCCGAGCGCCACGGCCAGCACCAGCAACGAGACCAGCATAACGATCAAGCGGCTGCTTATTTTCATGTTGTTCAACATTTAATTCTCCCTTTTCCCCTCTGACAAAACATCTCAACTCCTCATTCAGAAACACGAGTCAGCTTGCTGACGACTATGTTTCGTGGGAAGACCCCTCATTCAGAAACACGAGTCAGCTTGCTGACGACTATGTTTCGTGGGAAGACCCCTGCGGTCTTGCGGTCTTGCGGTCTCCACTCGAAACAGGCAAACCTATTCCCGGATGAAGGGTAATTCACTTCACGACTACACCTTGAAACGCCCTACCGTCTTAGTCAGATTTTCTGAAATAAGCTCCATCTGCCTGATTTCATCCACTGTGAGTTGCACAACCTGATTGCTCTTGTTTGCCATGCTGGCGATGCGTTCGACATTGCGCGCGATTTCCTGGCTGGCATCGCGTTGCTGATTGATCGAACCGACGATTTCTTCCAGACCGCGCCTCACCCCCTCCACCGAGACATTGGACGCACTCAGCACGCTGGCCACTTCGGACACATGGGCCTGGCTGCTTTGCAAGGCGACGATGCCGCGCTGTATGGTCTTTTCAACCCGCCCTGACTGCGTGCCTATAGTTTGCGTCACCTCGTCGATTTGCGAGGCAGAGAGCGCCGATTTCTCCGCCAGCTTGCGCACTTCGTCCGCCACCACCGCAAATCCGCGCCCCTGTTCACCGGCACGCGCGGCCTCAATCGCCGCGTTCAAGGCCAGCAGATTAGTCTGCTCGGCGATGTCACGCACTTGCTGTGTCATATTGGTAATGCTGCGGGTGCTGCGCACGAAATCGCTCACCGAACTGGCGATTTCATTGACCGCATTCTCCACACGCGCCAGCTCATGCACCATGTCTTGCAGGCGATCCTGCCCCAACTGGGCACGTTCGGCACTCTCACTCGACAGACTGGCAACCTGGCCTGCGCTTTCCGCTACGCGATTGATGCTGACGCTCACCTGACTCACCGCATCCGAGGTCGTTGATGCCGCATCGTTTTGCTGCTGTGCGCCCTGTGCGATTTCCTGCGCATTCCCAGTCAGACGGTGCGCAGCCTCGTTAACCTGTCCCGCGTGCCCGTCAACCTGACTGACGATAGCCTGAAAACTCTGGGCAAGGTCGTTGAATGCCTGCGCAGTCTGCCCGATTTCATCCCCGCTGCGCACCTTGACGCGCTTGGACAAATCACCGCTATCCTGCATGGCTTTCATGGCGACCAGCAATTCACGCGCCGGGCGGGTCATAAAACTGATCAGCCAGCCTATCACGAAATACAGAAACACCTGCATAACCAGCTGTACGCCCCACATCACATAATTCGCCCGCTCCATCACGGCGAATTCATCCGACAAATCTACGGTAATGCTGGCGGCGCCGTTCACCGCACCCTCCGGTACCGTATGGCACATCAGGCAGTTGGTTCCGCGAAAATCTTTTTGTGCAATAAAAGGCACGACCACACGCAGCGATTGCTTGCCTTCCACCGCAGACAATCGGGTCTGCACCTGCGCGCTTTGCAACGCGGCCTGATCCATGGCATCGACAGGCTGTTCGGAAGGCAGGCCCGCTCCATATTGATCCTGCACCGGCTTGCCGCGTATTACGCGCAATTCATCGATCCTATCCGAGTTACCCATCTTGGTGACATACAGGGCGCGCTGTTCGGCATCGCTAATAATACCGTTTATCATCAGCATATTAAGACCGTTCAACACGCCATCGGCGGAGACCAGCGCTTTTTGCTGCGCTTCATCCAGCACAACCCCCTCAAACTTCTCCAGTGCCGTGCGCTGCGCCAATATCAGCACCAGCAGCAGCAACAACTGTATGGGAAATTGCAGCTTGTTTTTTAATGTAAGGTTGTTCCACCATTTGTTCATTATTCTTCCCCTGTCAGGCATACGCGAAAATTACACAGCCTAGTTAGTGTAACGGCAAAAAATGGGATTTCTT
Organism: Gallionella sp.; assembly: GCA_030653355.1. GTDB lineage: Bacteria > Pseudomonadota > Gammaproteobacteria > Burkholderiales > Gallionellaceae > Gallionella. The sequence goes on from JAURZN010000126.1 coordinate 9,163, forward strand.
TAGGAGAACAGCGTAGAGAAAAGCGGCTAATTCGCGGGATTAACATTTGAAATGTGAGGGCATGACGCCGCATCTTTACAACTGCTCAGTCGAAGCTGATGCCGCGCTCAGTTACTCGACAGGCCCGCACCAGAACTTGCCAGTCACTCTTTAGCCTACTCCGAGCTAATGTGCTGGGGGCGTGGCGGGAAGCACAGGCAAGGCCTGCACCCCCTCATTGATAGCCTCGCTGATGTCCTGCTCGTCACCCTCGGCCTCGACACCAACGGTACCACCGTCATGCGTGGCTGCCTCTTCGGCTTTCTTATTCATTACTATCAGGCTGATACGACGATTAACCGGACTCATCGCATCTTCCTTGTTAAACAACACGGCAGATGACAAACCAACCACGCGCACGATTTTTTCATCAGCCATGCCACCCGAGATCAATTCGCGACGCGAGGCGTTGGCGCGGTCGGCGGACAATTCCCAGTTGCTGTAACCCCGGTTTCCACCGCCGTATAACGCCGCATCGGTGTGACCGGAGATACTCACCTTATTGGAGACATCATTCAAGGTCTGGCCGATTGCGCGCAGGATTTCCCGTGTGTACGGTTCCAGTTGCGCGCTGCCGCTGCGGAACATCGGACGATTTTTTTCATCCACAATCTGGATGCGCAAACCTTCGCTGGTGATATCAAGCAAGATTTGCTCCTTGAATTGCTTCAGTTTCGGGCTGTTTTCTATGGATTTTTCGATGTTGGACTTCAATTCCTTGAGCTTTTCCAGCTCTTTTGCACGTTCTATGCGCAAAAATTCCTGCTGTGCCGCCTTCATATTGATGACTCTTTTCTCGGCGGGCAGCTCGCCGGACTTCACCTGCCCCGAACTGCGCGTCAAATCCTGACCGCCGCCCTTGATAATACTGGAGCTGTCACCACTACCCGTACCACCTGACAAAGCCACTTTGAGCGGCGTCTTGAAATATTCGGATATCCCCTTCAAATCCCCTTTGGCGGTCGAACCCAACAACCACATCAACAAAAAGAACGCCATCATCGCCGTCACGAAGTCGGCATAGGCAATTTTCCACGCACCGCCATGATGACCCGCAGCCACCTTCTTGATGCGCTTTATTACGATGGGTCGCTTGTTTTTGTCTTCAGCCATGTTTTAGTTGCTAATCGTTAGTTTCTAGTCGTTAGTTGATGTTGTCAGCTGCGCTGGTTGTGCTTTGAACCAGCGACTAGCGACTAGCGACTAGCGACTGTTTTTTATCGTTTTTGCTTAACGTGCTCTTCCAGTTCGGCAAAACCCGGACGCTCGGTTGAACCCAGCGCCTTGCGACCAAATTCGACCGCCATCGCGGGTGCATAGCCGTTCAAATTAGCCAACAGGGTAATCTTGATGGTCTGGAACATTTTGCCCCCCTCCTCGGCTTTCTGCTCCAGCAAACCTGCCAAGGGACCGACGAATCCGTAGGCCAGCAAAATACCGAGGAATGTTCCCACCAGCGCGTGTGCGATCAACATGCCCAATTCCGCTGGCGGCAGACTGACCGACTCCATGGTATGCACCACCCCCATTACCGCCGCCACAATACCGAACGCCGGCAGTCCATCCGCCAGCTTGGCAATGACATGAGAGGAGATCATGGCTTCGTGATGATGCGTCTCAAGCTCGACATCCATCAGGTTTTCAATTTCCATGGCATTGAGATTGCCGCTGACCATAATACGCAGATAATCCGTGATAAATTCAACCACATGATGATCTGCAACAATTTTGGGGTATTTGGAAAAAATCGGGCTTTCTTCAGGCTTTTCAACATAGCCTTCAATAGACATCAGTCCTTCCTTGCGAACCTTTGTCAGCAATTCGTACAACAAGGCCATCAACTCCATGTAGGCGTCTTTGGAGTATTTCGGCCCCTTCAGGATACTGGGCAAGTCTTTAAAGGTGGCCTTCATGACCCCCATGCTATTGCCAACGAAAAAAGCGCCCAGCGCACCGCCACCGATCATCAGCAATTCCAGCGGTTGCCACAATGCCCCCAGATGCCCCCCCGCCATAGCAAAGCCACCGAACACCGACCCCATTACTATTACATAGCCTACGATTACCAACATGCAAGCGCTCCTCGATTATTTTTTGCCGCCGCATTTTAAAACAAATCAGCGTGACGAATGATGTCGGATTATACCCAGCAACAATAAATTTACTTAACGACATTTCCAAATAAATATTGAGATATGCACAAATCTATATATTTTCGCGGCGGAACGTCTGAGACAAGTGTGCTTTAACCCGGATTTCCATTATCCCTATAACTCGTCATTCCCGCGATGCGGACAAAAGCGATGTCTGTCCGCTTCGCGGCACTTTTCTTGCTGGATTCACGCTTTGCGAGCAGCCGCTTCGCGACTTGCCTGTTTACCCCTCTGCGTGGGATAACCAGCTACTAGCCAGCGTGCTGGCTTAGTGGAATGGCTAGTAGTTCTATCAATGGCGAATCTAATGAATTATTTGGGTTTAAAGCAGAAAAACAAACCCGCCCGTCATTCGACTGTCATTTTTTGTACATGCAAAAGCTTACAAGGCTGACTGCTCAGAGATATCTACTGGCTTTCCCGACTGTTTTATACGCCGACTGACACAGCCTGCTGGGCGGATTTGGCTTTGACATTGGTTTTTCCGGCGCGCGCGGGCGGATGACAAATGCCGCATACATAATTGGCGTGCAGTTCGTTGGTGTGTACGACAAAATGTCCCCCGCATTCCCGGCAGGGAACCAGCTGCATCATTCTCGCATTGAAAAAACGCACCAGGAACCAGGCGCGGGTAATACTTAAGACCGCTTCGCCACCTTCCAGACCCTGCACCTGATCCAGATAGAGTCGATAAGCGGTAATCAACGCCTGCACCCCGTCTATCCCGGCATTTTTGATCAGAAACTGGTGTATTCCCATGAACAGGGATGAATGGATATTGGGCTGCCAGCTGATAAACCAGTCGGTTGAATAAGGCAGCATGCCCTTGGAAGGCGACTCGCCCTTGACTTCCTTGTATAACTTGAGCAAGCGCTCACGACTGAGCGTGGTTTCCTCTTGCAGCACCTGCAGACGCGCACCCATTTCGATTAATTCGATGGCTATTTTGACCTGTTGCGCTTCGCCAATTACCGTTTTGATTGTCACGTCAGCCTCCTGGCTAGGCCATCTCTGCGACAGGTTGAGACGTCATCATGATCGCCGCGTGTGCTTGCGACATCATGCGGCTTTTACTGTAATCGGTGACCATATTGAGCAATATATTCTCGTCAAAACGGAAGCCGCACAACAGCATATTGGCGCTCGCCATCTTGATGATTTGCGCGGGAGTCAACCCACCAATCAGATCAACCAGATCCTGACTCAGACCCAGACGAAAAATTGCAGCTGATTTATCCTGCTTGATCATTTGCTGAGCCAGCATCAGATAAGTCAGGTTGATATCGCGAATACCTTCTTGCAATTGTATGGTGTTCATAGCAGCTCCCTTATGTGCGTGTCCAGAGCGTTGGTCATCCGAGTTGAAAAACTAACGCCTTGAAACTAACCGTCCAAATTCGACAGTTGCATTTTGCGTGAACAGCCGGGGGAATAAAATCAGAAGCAGGATAATTTTGTTGTAGGCCATCGGGATGACAGCCTGTAGGAAAATCGCCTACAAAAGCAAGTTCTCCCAGCCCGCGATGCGGGCTGGGAGTCCAATGCCGAACGCTGTTTGCGAGGGGTCAAACTAGCGCTCTTGTAATTGTTATCGGCCGCATTTTGAAAAACTTTAGGCTTTTTCTGAAATATTTTTTCATTAAAAAACAGCAGGTTAAAAAATTTATTGTTTTTATTTAAAATATATTTGACCGTAAGCAGATATTTTTTCAGGTTCGCGTACTTGCCATCAGCACTCACAAGAACCTCGAAATGAACGCGCATCAGTCTGTCGTCGGTTTGCGTTGCTCGGGGCGCAAACGGGGTGCAAGCAGTTCATCGCCTGCATCTGCATCCACCGGATTAGCGTCCCCATCTTCCATCGGCTGCTCGTAATCATTCCAGCCACGTACCCCCGTCTTGAGCGACACCACACGGGAAAACCCCATCTGCTGCATCACATCAGCAACCAGGGCGGAGCGGTAACCGGAACGGCAGATCACCACAATTTCCTGCTCACGTCCGGCGGCCAGCAGCGGCACGGTCTCGTCATAATCCCATTCGCAAGATTGCTCCAACACCCCGCGCGGCACGTTAATCGAACCGGGAATATGCAACATGACGAATTCAACCGGTTCGCGCACATCAAGCAACACCGGCGCATCGCCCGCAGCAAGACGACGGCTCAAATCCCATGGCATGATTTCCTGTACACGCGTCAGCGCATCAGCCACCAAATCTTCATAGCGTTTCATCTCAACTCCTCTCGAATACGGCAATGGATTCCACATGCGAAGTCTGCGGGAACATGTTCATCACCCCCGCCGATTTGAGCGTATAGCCGCGTTGCACCAGCTCAAACGCATCACGCGCCAGCGTGGCGGGATTGCAGCTCACATAGACGATCAACCCGGGCGCGATCCCGGGGGTAATGGCTTTCACCAGCTCCATCGCACCGTCGCGCGGCGGATCGATCAGCCACTTGTCGAATTTCCCCATGCCCGCGAGCAACGCCTCATCCATCTCAAACAGATTCATAGCCTGAAATTCGGTATTGCCCGACAAATCATTGCTGACAGCGTTCTGTGCAGCGCGTTTAACCAGCGCATCACTACCCTCCACGCCCAGCACCTGCGCGCCGCTGCGTGCGATAGGCAGGGTAAAGTTACCCAGGCCGCAAAAGAAATCTACGATGCGTTCATTGGCCTGCGGTGCGAGCAGCCGGATGGCGCGACTGATCATCACGCGATTGAGTTCGCTATTCACCTGAGTGAATTCACTGGGCGCAAACGGCATGATGATGCCGAATTCCGGCAGGCTGTAAGACAGTGCAGGTGCATCCAGCGGATAGAACGGAACGATGGTTTCCGGCCCCTTGGTTTGCAGCCAGAACTGCACCGTGTGCTCATCGGCAAAGGCGCGCAATGCGGCCTCATCGTCAGCCGTTGGCGGCGCCATCACGCGCAGCACCAGCGCATCGACGTTTTCACCGACCGCCACTTCGATCTGCGGCAGCTTGTCGCGTATCGACAGCCCCGCTATTAGTGTGGCCAGCGGCTGTATCAGCCCGGCGATCTTGGGTGCGAGAATTTCGCAGTTTTGCATATCGGCGACGAAACTGCTGCGCTTCTCGTGAAAGCCCACCAGCATCTTCTCTTTTTTAATCACGTATTTGGCCGAGATGCGCGCGCGTTCGCGGTAGCCCCAGCTTTGCCCGTAGATGGCCGGCAGTATGCTTGCAGGCTTGACACGTCCGATGCGCGCCAGACTGTCTTCGAGAATGCGCTGCTTCACCGCGACCTGCACCCTGGTGTCGAGATGCTGCATCGAGCATCCGCCGCACACGCCGTAGTGCGCACATTTGGGCTCGACGCGGATAGAAGCGGCGCGATGCAAGGTGGTCATTTGTGCCAGCTCGAAAGCAGGCTTCTTACGGTAGGAGGCGTAGCTGACGATTTCGCCAGTCAGCGCACCCTCGATAAAAATAACCTTGCCATCCGCATGCGCAATGCCGCGACCTTCTTGGTCCAGCGATTCGATGGTCACCGCCTGTGACGGTGGCTCAATGGCCTGCTTGTTGTTTTTCTTTCTCAATTAAATTCCAGTCTGTTAAAAAATTTCAGCGCAGCCTGCGCTCGATGTAGGCAAACACGCCGCCTAACGGGGTCAGGGCCAGCAGCCAGCCGGTCAGCACGCCGATGCTGTTTGCCAGCATATCCAGCACATCGAACATGCGGTATCCCGTCCAGCCCTGCACGAATTCCAGCCCCACACCCAGCCCGATCAGCGCCACGACCACCCGCGCGCGCGACCATACGGACGCGTAAAGCTGATTGAGCCACAGCGACAACACGGCATAGGCGAGTAGGTGTTCGAGCTTGTCCGCATTATTGAGCGACAGCGGCTCGGGCGGATGCGGGATCAAGGAAAATGTTACGACCAGCGCGATCAGCAACCAGCCTGCACCCTCCCATACCCGGTGGTGTTTCAGCATTTAGTCTCAGGCCATGCGGCCAGATATTCCTGCCAGTGCGGCAGATTGAGCTTGCCCAATTCTCTGCGCACCAGTTCGCATTCCTTACGGAAGGCATCGCGGCTCAGCGCACCGCGCATCATCTGGAAGCGCGCGAATACCAGATAGGTATTCACCACATCCGTTTCGCAATAGTTGCGGATTTCTTCCAGCTTGCCGTCCTGATACGCCTCCCAGACGCGGCTGCCGTCCATACCCAGCTTACCGGGGAAGCCAATCAATTTGGCCAGATCGTCCAGCGGCGCGTTGGCGCGTCCGCCGTACATCGCCAGCAAATCCATCAGATCGAGATGGCGCATGTGATAACGACTGATGTAGTTGTTCCACTTGAATTCGCGGTCATCCTCGCCCATATCCCAGTAGCGCGCGCACTGCACGCCGTGTATCAGGCCGCGATAATGCAGTACGGGAAGATCGAAACCGCTGCCGTTCCACGACACCAGTTGCGGCGTGTATTTGTCTATACCGTCGAAGAAGCGTTGTATCAGACTGCCTTCGTCTTCATCCAGCCCACCCAGCGACCAGACCTTGAAGTTATCGCCCTCGCGCAACACGCAGGAAATCGCCACCACGCGCTGCAAATGATGCTGGATAAAATCGCTGCCGGTCTTCTGACGGCGCTGTTGGAAGGCCATTTCCGCCACTTCCGCATCGCTGACGCGCGCATCCAGTCCGTGCAACAGGCGCAACCCGGCAATGTCGGGTATCGTTTCAATATCAAATACTAGGGTGGGATTCATTCAGATTTACGGTGTCTGTAGGGTGGGCAAGTTTCAACTGCCCACGCGGATTGTGAAAATGGTGGGCAGATTGCCCACCCTACTTCTGCTACTTCTGCGACCAGCCGTCATTACTCAACACCCACCAGCCGCGCTGTGCGCGTTGCACCCAGCGTTGTGCGAAGGTAGTGCGAATTTCCGCCTGCCACTCGGGATGTCCATTGGCATTGGCGATTTCGGCGTACAGCGCGCTGCGATCCTGATTTTCAGCCGCCACCAGCGCATTCACCGTCTGACGTGCGGCCAGCGGCACGGACCCGGCATCGCGCACCGCAATCATGCCATCCATCGTCAGGCCGACCGCGCCGCTGGCGTAATAAGCGGACAATTGCCCGTGTCGGGTCTGCATACTGTTTTTAATGGCATTCACGCCCGGCGTATTGACTTCGAGGTCGGCTGCGGCATGCACGTTAAACACGACCAGGAGTGCAAGCAGGGCAAGCAGATTCTTAAACAGGCTGTTCATTTTGTTTCCTTCACAGTTGCAGGTTTATCGGACTGTTGTATTTGCCAGACTTCCTCAATAATCTTGTCGGCCGCTTTCTCAGCCGCCGCCGCAGGAAAGTAAATATTGATCGTTACGCAGGCACTCAGTGCGAGTGCCGCCACAGGTAATACCATCCATATTTTTCTCATCATGACTCCCTTATTTAATGATCGGCTTTACGTTATTTTGCGTCACTCGTTTCAACCTGGTTAGCAATTCACGCCACGACACGTTGCGATTGTAGCCCATCACACTAATGGCCGGTATGCCTCCGCCCTTGATGATGGCATAGGTGCCGCTGTTCGAGCCTTCAATTCCGCCCATTGCGCACACGCCATTGCGCAGCACGCAACTCCAGCCTATGCGCTCATAGCCAAAGTTCTCAAAAAAGCGCAGATAGCTGCGTTGTATCGCGGCAGCAGCCCCCGCGCCACCCAGCGCCGAAATATTCTGCACGGCTCTTTGACTGATTTTCCGGGGATAGTTTCCGGCACTGCTATACAAGCGGGCATCGAAGCGCGACGGCTGCCAGTCCCGCAATTGCAAATTATTCACATCCCCGTCCAGGCGGCCCTGCATATTACCGAACGAAAATGTCCGCGTCAGTAAATCCAGATCAAGATTGCGCATCGCCAGATCACCGGACAATTGCGGTGACCGTCCGAACGCATTGGCCAGTTTAAGATGCGTTGCCACGACCGTGCCATCAAACACATTAAATAACAGCGCGCCATCCACGTTAATCTCGTTACCGTCATAATTTACCCGTGGGATGCGCCCTGCCAGCGTGCCCAGCATTTTGGGCAAACCAGCCGCCTCGCTGAATTGCTCCATCGAGATCGGCAATAGTGAACCGGCAAATTCCCAGCGCCAGGCATCTGCCTGTTGATAAATATGCAGATTGTGCAAATCCAGCTTGCCATCCAGTATCGCCAACTCAGCCTGTGGCACGGAAAAATCCAGCCCCTTCATATTGACCGTCCACTGCCCCGCTTGCAGCGGCACACCCAGCAACGCCCCCCCGGCAAAATCTATCCGTGCGGTAACGGGTGCATCCAGGCGCCAGTTAATCTCGCTGTTCACACCGAGCAAGGTAAAGCGTTGCGAGACATCGGCAATCCCCACATCGTGCAGCCCAAGCCGTAACGCTTGCACGGCATCGTTGCGATATTGAATCTCCACATCGGCACGACCATACAAAGCGGCCTCGGCCAGCGCACCCTTAGCCAGAAACGGTCTGGCGTAGTTCTCAAACAGCTTGGTGAGTGTCAGCTTGTCGCCGCGCAACACACCTTGCAGCAAGCGACCTTGCTGCAAGGTTGCGGAAAATTGCATGCGCCCCACTTCCGGCAAATCGAGCACCGCTTGTTCAATTTCAAAAGACTTGCCGTCATAGCGACCGGACGCACTCAAGGCATGATTGTCACCGCTCAGATACAAGGGCTGCCAGAACATCTCGCCCGATTGCCACGCAACACTACCTTGCCAATCCCATGCTGCGCCCTTGCGGTTAGCCGTGAATTTGATGTCTCCACGCATTTTTTCTGCCGCATGCAAGCCACTGGCATCGCTGAAACCGATCTCTGCCAGCTGCAAATCGGCGTCCACGGTTTGCACACCGGACGCATTACCACGGGCACGCACGGTGCCGTTCAGTGCACCTTGCGTAAACAGCGGCATGCCCGCCGGCAGCAAGGGCGACAGGCGTTTGCCTTGCGCATTGCGCAACTGAGCCGAAACCTGCCAGCCGCGTTCACCCGCCTGACCGTCCACCCGCCACGATTCGCCGCTGGCGGCGACCAGCGCCAGTTGCCAACGCTGACCGCTAAAGTCATAGGAGAAATCCAGTTTTGCGTCAGGGATCGCATCCAGCCTGCCATTGCGGCAAGACATCTGCGCGGACGACAACGTGAATCCGCCACAGCGCACCCGCAGATTACGAAATTCACGCTGCTGCAGCTTCAGATTCGCAATCTGCAAATCAGCCGAACCGTCCGCAGGCAAAACCAGTCTGATACCCCGCGCGCTAAACGCAGGCGCGTCAACATCGGCAACGCTCAGCGAGAAATCAGCAGCACCCGCCGTCGTGGACAACAGCAGCAAGGCAGGCAGCAGATTTCTAATATGGATTAAGTACCGCATGGAATTGAGTGCTAAGCGATAGTACGGATGACGGATTGTACAAGACTCCGTGCACCGCGCCGCCGCATCCGCCCTGCAAAATTTCCTGCAATCAAAGGGTAGCATCCCCTTTTCACTATCCTCTGCGGCTTACCGCGTTAAAATGGATGCCATCCACGGTTCAGCCGCCAAATTTTCAGAGACAACCCATGATTGAAGCACGCTTAGAAAACATAGAAACCAAAATCTCCTACCAGGAAGACCTGATAGAGGAGCTGAATAAGGTAGTCTATCAGCAGCAGCAAAAACTCAACCAGCTTGAAGCGGTATGTAAATCGCTCTCAAGACATATTCAGTCGCTGGCTGAAGCGGGGGGTGAGAGCAAGACCGCGAGCGAAATGCCGCCACACTATTAGTGCGCAGAATCATCAGCCGCATAATAGCTTTGTGCCACTATGTACAGCTGTGCATAGTGGCACCTATGCACAGAATTAAACTATGCACAGTTGTCGTTTTTAAAAGTCCAAGAAGCCCTATTTCATTAGGCTGCAAGCAAGGTGTTGGCACACTAGCTTGACATAGTTTCAC
>JAURZN010000131.1 GCA_030653355.1 Gallionella sp.
TTAGTTAGGGATTTCTGCAAGCCTTTGAGCATCTTGCCAATCTCATCGGCAAGCTGGAGAGCCTTGCCGGATTGTTGTTCGGTTATGTAATTAAAGCGTTGCGCCAGGATAATTTGCGTCTCCAACTCGGCCAAAGAGCCCATGGCAATTCCCAAAAAATGGCGAAATTCATTAGGTGAATTGCGCCCCTGCCCTTCTGCAATATTGGATGGAACAGAAACGGATGAACGTTGCAACTGGCTGGTCAGCCCATACACTTCATGTTTCGGAAAACCGGCTCCCAAACGATAAGCTTCCTCAGCCAATAACATGGCTAACTGCCAAACCTTCAAGTCACGATACCCGGCCATAACAGCTCCGCTGCAAGTTGCTAGTCGCAAGACGTAAGTCACTAGGGTAACGCTGATTAAATCGTCTTTGCGAGAAGCGTAGCGACGTGGCAAACCAGAATCCCTTTTAAATCAAAGTTCTGGATTGCCACGCTTCGCTCGCAATGACAATTTTCATGAATAATTCAGCGTTTCCCTAGTTTATGTTGTCGCTTTGCGGCATTCATTCAAAAACACGAGCACTTGTGCGACATGTTTTGTGGGAATGCCCTTGCGGCATTAACTAACGACTAACGACTAACGACTAACGACTAACGTCTAACGTCTAATCAATATGATAATTCGGCGCTTCCTTGGTGATCTGCACATCGTGTACATGAGACTCGCGGATACCGGATGAGCTGATTTCAACGAATTCCGCCTTGGCATGCATGATGGCGATGTCGGCGCAACCCAGATAGCCCATGCTGGCGCGCAGACCGCCCATCAACTGATGGATCACAGCCAGAACGCTGCCCTTGTAGGGCACGCGACCTTCCACACCTTCCGGCACCAGTTTGTCCTGATTGCTTTCGCCTTCCTGGAAATAGCGGTCGGACGAACCCTGCTGCATCGCGCCCAGGCTACCCATGCCACGATACGATTTGTACGAGCGTCCCTGGAACAATTCGATTTCACCCGGCGCTTCCTCGGTACCGGCAAACAATCCGCCCAGCATGACCGTGTTGGCACCGGCAGCGATCGCCTTGGCGATATCACCGGAGAAACGCACACCGCCATCGGCGATCATCGGCACGCCGGTTCCTTGCAAGGCAGTCGCCACATTCTGAATCGCTGCAATCTGCGGCACACCGACACCCGCGACGATACGCGTGGTGCAGATCGAACCGGGGCCGATACCCACTTTCACCGCATCTGCCCCGTGATCTATCAGGGCCAGCGCCGCAGAACCCGTGGCGATATTGCCGCCGATTACTTCGACATGAGGGAAATTAGTCTTGACCCAACGAACGCGATCCAGCACGCCTTGCGAGTGTCCGTGCGCGGTATCCACCACGATCACATCCACGCCTGCTTCAGCCAGCAAGGTCACACGTTCTTCCGTGCCTTCACCCACGCCGACCGCCGCACCTGCGCGCAACCTGCCCCGGCTATCTTTACTGGCCAGAGGATGCTCGCTGGATTTGAGGATATCTTTCACGGTCATCAGACCGCACAGCTCAAACGCGTCATTCACCACCAGCACGCGCTCAAGCCGGTGCTGATGCATCAGATTTCGCGCTTCTTCCAGGCCGGTGTTTTCCTTAACGGTAATCAGACGCTCACGCGGGGTCATGATATTTTTAACCGGTTGATCCAGATTATTTTCAAAGCGCAGATCGCGGTTGGTAACGATACCCACCAACCGCTTGCCTTCCACTACCGGCAAACCGGAAATCTTGTGCTGGCGAGTCAGAATCAATACATTGCGCACCGACATATCAGGCGTAATGGTAATAGGGTCTTTAACCACGCCGCTTTCAAAGCGTTTAACTTTGGCGACTTTGGCCGCCTGCTCACGGGAAGACATATTTTTATGAATAATGCCTATTCCACCCTCCTGCGCCAGTGCAATCGCCAGACGCGCACCCGTAACGGTATCCATCGCGGCTGAGAGCAGCGGGATATTGATACTGATATTGCGCGTCAGTTGCGTGCGCAGACTGACATCGCGCGGCATGACATTGGAGTAGGCGGGAACGAGCAAAACGTCGTCAAAGGTTAATGCTTTTTGAATGATGCGCATGTGGAACAAACCTCGGCAAAACGCGTATTATACGCATCAAGGGCGAACGGGTAAATCAACCCGTTGCACACAGGTAAAATTAATCGGAAATTTCTGCTTTTTTACAGCGCCGCTTCGTTGGTTTCACCCGTGCGGATGCGGATAACCTGTTCCACACTGGAAACAAAGATTTTTCCGTCACCTATCTTGCCGGTGTGCGCAGCCTTGACGATGGCTTCAACAGCGGCATCCAGCATCTCGGTCGATACCACCACCTCAACCTTGATTTTAGGCAGGAAGTCCACCACATACTCCGCACCACGATACAACTCGGTGTGTCCCTTCTGACGGCCAAATCCCTTGACTTCAGTGACCGTCAAACCGCTGATATTCAACTCGGACAATGCCTCGCGCACCTCGTCCAGTTTAAAAGGCTTAATTACAGCTTCGATTTTTTTCATGGAAAACTTTCCTGGTAAGTTGAATGTTTACGAAATTCCCGGTTGGCTCGTCAATCAGATTCGAACGCCGCCCATTGTATCAAGTCACAGCAGTTCAGGATTATTCCAGCGACAAATAGATAACCTTCAACACTTCAAGTTCAACGATGCCAACCGGGGTATGCAGCCTCGCCACTTCGCCCTCGCATAATTTGAGCAAGGCTCGCGCCAGTGGCGAAACCCAGCTGATCCGGCCGCGCGACGCATCCGCCTCATCCACCCCTACGATAGAATAAACGATCTCACACCCCTCGTCGTTGCAAACGGTGACTGTCGCACCAAAAAACACTTGCTCGCACACGCCGCGCCGCGCCGGATCAACCACCTCGGCCTGGTCAATGCGTTTACGTAAATAGCGCACGCGCCGGTCTATTTCTCGCAGACGTTTCTTGCCGTAAATATAATCGCCATTCTCTGAGCGATCACCGTTCGAAGCCGCCCAGGTAATGGTATTAACCAGCACAGGGCGTTCAACTTTCCACAACTGCTCCAGCTCATCCTGCAGCTTGCGATAACCGCCCGGGGTGATGTAATTTTTGACGCCCAAAGGCAATGGCGACTGAGGTTGCAACTCATCATCGTCATCATCTAGCAGCGGTTTTATTTCGGAATACTGAATTTTGTTACCCCCCATTGCGATAAGCCGGGCATTTGAGCACAAAATACAGGAAAGCACATCAGCGCCATTTTTTGACCGCATCCGCTCATGTTCACAAACCCGGCACCTTGAGTACATTGAGGTGCTGTACAACCGGAAACGGCAACATTCAACTCTGGGTTACACGTCACCAATTCAGTTTCTGGATAACTGGCTTATTTCTCAGCAGAACGAGAAACTGGTAGCATGAAGACAATCCCTTGGAAGACTAAAAACCGAGGGAACCTCAGCTCTGATCTAGCGCCCGCCTCGTCCTCCACCCATACCACCACCCTGGCCGCCGCCCTGACCGCGAACCGGCGGTTTATCAGAAATGCTGGCGCCCTGTTCTTTGGCACGCTCTTTCATTTCCTCATGGTGCTCGGCGCGGACTTTTTCCCGCTCTTCCTTGGTAGTCGTACTGCGCATCTTGGTGCGTTGCGCGTCGCGTTCCTCATCAGTCATGAGCTCGCGACCCACCGTCGGCCGCTCACGGTCTTGCATTTTTTGCTGGCTTTTTTCCTGCACCGCAGTCTGATCAGCAGCGCCTGCAAGTCCTGCCATAAAAAACATGACTACAGCCAATCCGGAAAGCGTCATCTTTTTGTTCATGTCAACCTCCATTTTAATGAATTAAAAATTTGGAAAACCCTCTACTCATCGTGCCATTGCCATAAGTATTGAAATTTCACTGCACGTCTGTGACAAACATCACACTTTCAACGATTTAAACGCCCTTGGTGTATCAATTTACTTTTTCTTCAGCAAATTTTGCAGCTCGGCGAAGGGGTTATGGCTTGCCGCCGCCAGCCCCCCTGCCCCTCGACCCCGTACCGCTTCGTCCAGCAGGCGAGAATGTTCGTTATCGTGACAATACAGACAGAGCAACTCCCAGTTACTGCCATCCGGTGGATTGTTGTCGTGATTATGATCCTTGTGATGCACGGTCAATTCGCGCAATCGCACGCCGGCAAACTCGCGTCCACACCGCCCGCATATCCACGGAAATAATTTGAGCGCCCGCTCGCGATAGCCGGTTTCACGCAATTCACGTTGACGGCGTGCCTCGACCACAGTGCGGTCGAGTCGTTCGTGATCAGGCTGTTTGGGTTTTATCATGATCAATCAGCATTTAAGATGGATAGTGCGACTATATCAGCAAGCCGGAGGAATGAACTGCCTGACGCCTGCCTGATGCGCCGACACACAGGTTCTACACGGCTCTGTCCCATTCCTGACAGTTGCCTGCCGATTTCCAACGAAACCTTTATTCGATGTTACCATAGCCGCCACACGCCAATATCCCTCTGACTCATGCCCGAAACTGCTTTACTGCCACTGATCGTTGCAAGCGCCTTTATCGGCTGCCTCGTTCCCGGGCTGCTGGCTCGCTTCGGCAGGAATATGTCCGCTTTGGGTGCGGCCGGCGTCATGGCGAGCTGTCTGGCCTTGCTTATCCCACTGATCCCCACCGTGCTGGCGGGAAAAACGCTATTAACGGCTTACGCATGGCTGCCGGACTACGGTCTCAATCTCGCTTTCCGGCTGGACGGACTGGGGCTGCTTTTTTGCCTGTTGATACTGGGTATCGGCCTTCTGGTGGTGCTTTACGCTTACTACTACCTGCCTGAAAGCGACCGCCTGGGGCGTTTCTATACATTTTTGCTGCTGTTCATGGCCGCCATGCTCGGGGTAGTGTTATCCGAGAACCTGCTGTTGCTGGTGGTGTTCTGGGAAGTCACCAGCATTTCGTCCTTCCTGCTGATCGCCTACAAGCGCGATCAACGCGACTCGCGACACGCGGCCCGCATGGCGCTGGCCATCACCGGCGGCGGCGGACTGGCGCTGCTCGCCGGGGTGCTGCTGCTTGGCTACATCGCCGGCAGCTACGAACTTTCTGTCGTACTGGCTGAGGGCGAGCGCATTCTTAACCATGCGCTCTATGCGCCCATGCTGATCCTGATCCTGCTGGGTGCTTTTACCAAATCGGCCCAGTTCCCCTTTCATTTCTGGTTACCCAATGCCATGGCCGCCCCCACGCCGGTGTCAGCCTATCTGCATTCGGCGACCATGGTCAAAGCCGGGGTTTTTCTGCTGGCGCGACTGCACCCTGCACTGGCGGGCAGCGAACTATGGTTCTGGCTGGTCAGCGGAACGGGCGCGATCACACTGGTGTACGCGGCCTACATCGCCTTTCACCGTTACGATCTGAAGGGGCTGCTGGCCTATTCCACCATCAGCCATCTGGGCCTGATTACGCTGCTGTTCGGACTCGACACACCGCTGTCCGTAGTAGCTGGCGTGTTTCACATCATCAACCACGCCATTTTCAAAGCCTCGCTGTTCATGGCCGCCGGCATCATCGATCATGAGTGCGGCACACGTGACATGCGGCAAGTGAACGGACTGTTCAAATTCATGCCTATCACCGCGACGCTGGCCATCGTCGCTGCCGCGTCCATGGCCGGCGTGCCGCTGCTGAACGGTTTTCTCAGTAAGGAAATGTTCTTTACCGAAGCGGTCGGTCATCCGGTATTTGAAGATATGAGCTGGCTGCTGCCGCTGTTTGCCACGATAGCAGGCATACTCGCGGTAGCCTATTCGTCGCGCTTCATCCACGATGTGTTCTTCAACGGCGACCCCATTGATTTGCCACGCCAGCCCCACGAGCCGCCACGCTGGATGCGCGCGCCGGTGGAAATTCTGGTGGTCTTGTGCCTGCTGGTCGGCATATTTCCACAATGGAGTATCGCCCCCCTGCTCGGCGCAGCCGCCAGCTCGGTGCTGCAAACGCCTCTTCCGGCCTTTGAACTGGCGGTGTGGCACGGCTTCAATCTGCCTTTTATCATGAGTCTGGTGGCGCTGGCGGGCGGCATTACCCTCTATGCCTTACGTCAGCCATTTTTCGCCCTCCATGACCGCCTGCCCTCCATTCATGCCAATCTCGTCTTCAAACGACTCTACGAGCAGCTGATGATTTTCGCGCACCGTGTCGTGAGCTGGCTGGACAATGGCTCACTGCAACGTTACCTGGCCAGCTTCACCACCTTCGTGCTCGCCCTGGGTGGCTGGGCATGGTACTCGGGACCATCAACGCTTGCCGACGCCACTTATCAGCCAGCCGACAGCGCCGCCTTTGCGGCCCTGGCCACCCTTATGGTGGGCGCACTGGGCGCGACACTGCTGCACCGGCAGCGTTTCACCGCCATCCTGTTCACCAGCGTGGTCGGTCTGGTCGTGGCGCTCACCTTCGTGCGCTTCTCGGCACCTGACCTGGCGCTAACCCAGCTGGCAGTCGAGGTAGTCACCATCGTGCTCCTGTTGCTGGTACTGCATTACCTTCCCCAGCATTCACCCGCCGAAGATTCCGGCCCGCGACTGATACGCGATGCCGCGCTGGCTGCCTGCGCAGGCGCAGGCCTGGGCGCGACCGCTTTTGCCATGATGGGCACGCCTTTCGAGACGATTTCCGGATTCTATCTCGCCCAGTCTGTTCCGGGAGGCGGCGGCAGCAATGTGGTTAACGTGATTCTGGTGGATTTTCGTGGCTTCGACACACTGGGCGAAATCACCGTACTGGCCATGGTAGGTCTGGCCGCCCATGCGCTGCTGGACAAACTGATACTCGTTGCACCCGGACACGATTCCGACGGACGCCCCTGGGCGAAAGAACTCCATCCGCTGTTTCTGTCGATACTGATGCGCCCGCTGCTGCCGCTGGCGCTCGCGGTGTCCATCTTCATTCTGCTGCGCGGCCATAACATGCCGGGCGGAGGGTTCGTTGCCGGACTGGTTACCGGCGTAGCCCTGATCCTGCAATACCTTGCCAGCGGCATCGATTTCGCCCTGCAACGACTGCCCCGACACAAGGCCAAGCTGCTGGCGCTTGGGCTGCTGCTTGCCGCCGCCACGGGTGCCGCAAGCTGGCTGTTCGGTTACCCCTACCTCACCAGCACGCACGGCCATATTGCCCTGCCGCTGATCGGAGAAATTGAACTGGCCTCGGTCATGGTGTTTGATCTGGGCGTTTACATCGTGGTGGTGACCACAGTGTTGATGGTGCTGGCTCAACTGGGCCGCCTGTCGCGCCATAATGAGGAGTCCGCCTGATGGAAGCCATCGTCGCTACCGCCATCGGCATACTCACCACCTGCGGGATATTCCTGATGCTGCGCGCCCGCACTTTTCCGGTGGTGCTCGGCCTGACCTTGTTGTCCTATGCGGTGAATCTGTTTCTTTTCGCCAGCGGTCGTCTGATGCTGGATGCACCGCCGCTGATACGGGCCGGTGCCCGCTACACCGATCCGCTGCCCCAGGCTCTGGTGCTGACCGCTATCGTCATCGGCTTCGGCATGACCGCCTACCTGTTGATGGTGGCGCTACGCGCAATGGCCGAAACAGGCGATGACCATGTGGATGGACGGGAGAAATCATGAACGCGCATGCCGCCATTTTCCCCATCCTGATACCCCTGATTGCGGCCTTGCTGCAACTGGCGGGCCGACACCTAGGCCTGTCCATCCAGCGCGGCATCGGCCTGTCTGCGGCGCTGCTCGGCATCCTGTCTGCCGCCTGGCTGCTACAACTGGCCGATGGCGGCAGCATACTGGTTTATGCATTGGGCGACTGGGCCGCACCCGTCGGTATCGTGCTGGTTGCCGACCGTCTGGCCGCCGGCATGACCCTGCTCACCGCACTGCTGGCAGGCGCATCCCTGCTCTATGCTAGCGGCGGATTCGATAAACGTGGTCGTCACTTTCATCCTCTATTCCAGTTGCAGATCATGGGTATTCAGGGCGCCTTTCTCACCGGCGACCTGTTCAATCTATTCGTGTTTTTTGAAGTGATGCTGCTGGCCTCATATACCCTGCTGGCCCACGGCGGCGGACTGGCGCGCAGTCGCGCAAGCCTGAGCTATGTCGTGCTTAATCTGGCCGGATCGGCGCTGTTCCTGATCGCGCTGGGTCTGCTCTACGGAACGCTGGGCACACTCAATCTGGCCGACGTGGCGCTGCGTTTGCAGACTGCGGAACACGATATCGCCCTGGCAAGACTGGCGGGCGCGCTGCTGATTGCCGTGTTCGCGCTCAAGGCGGCACTGTTGCCCCTGTCGTTCTGGTTGCCCCACACTTATGCCGCTGCCGGCGCACCGGTGGCCGCGCTATTTGTCATCATGACCAAGGTCGGCATCGTCGCCATTCTGCGGGTGCAAGCCATCGCCTTTGCCCCCTCACCGACGATGGCCGACCTGCTGACAGGCTGGCTGACGCCTATGGCGCTGATGACCGTGCTGTTCGCGGCGCTGGGCGCGCTGGTCGCCACCCGCTTGCGTTATTTCGCCGCCTGGCTGGTGCTGGCCTCCGCTGGCACTCTGTTGATAACACCCGCCCATGCGCAGGCAGACATCACTGCCGCCGCACTGTATTACCTTGTTCAGTCCACCTTTATCGGCGCCGCTTTTTTCCTGCTGGCAGAATTGATTGCCGAACGGCGCGGTGAAGTCGCGGATACCATTCAATCCGGGCCGTCATTTCAATCACCCTGGCTGGCTATGGGCTTTTTCATAGCCGCCATCACCGCCGCCGGACTCCCCCCGTTTTCAGGCTTCCTCGGCAAACTCATGCTGCTTGCCTCGCTACGGGAAACCGCAGCAGGCGCGGCAATCTGGATCGTTTTACTGACTGCTGGCTTCCTGATCATAGTCGCCCTGTCCCGGACCGGCAGCCGCCTGTTCTGGCAACACAAACCGCAGACACAACCACTCGCAACGCCCTCCACTCCCTGGCAGTCTGTGCTCGCCGTGCTGTTGCTGATCGCAGCCGGCCCCCTGCTGGCCATCTTCGCCCGACCGGTGGCAGATTATGCGGCACGCGCAGCGACTCAGCTGCATGCCCCCGGCGCCTATATCAACGGAGTACTGGGCACCTCCGGACATGCCATCGTGCGGGAGGCCAGACCCTGATGCATCGCCTCCTTCCCCGCCCCGCCCTGTCTGCGGTCATCTTTCTGCTGTGGGCCGCACTCAGCAATGCAGCCACACTCGGCACGGTACTGCTGGGCGCCTTGCTGGCGCTGGCATTGCCTTTCGTCACGCGCCCCTTCTGGTCCGATGCGCCCCGCCTCGCCCGCCCCGGCAGGCTGTTTATCCTCGCGCTACGGGTAGCAATCGACATTGTTCTCGCCAACCTGTCCGTGGCGCGCCGCGTAATCGGTCCCGTTAGCCGTCTCCAACCCGCATTCATCGAAGTTCCGCTGGATTTGCGCGACCCCTTCGTCGCCACCATACTCAGCAGTATCGTATCGCTCACGCCGGGCACCGTGTCCATCGACGTGGATCAGGAACGCTGGGTGCTCCTGATCCATGCGCTCGACGCACCGGATAGCGACGCCCTGATCGAGGAAATCAAGCAACGCTATGAGGCGCCACTCAAGGAGATATTCGCATGCTGACGCTCGCCATCGAGACAGGGTTTGTATTCATCGGCCTCGCCATGGCCCTCAATCTCTGGCGTCTGGTGCGCGGGCCCGATGCCACAGACCGCGTTCTGGCGCTGGATACGCTGAGCATCAACGCCATCGCCCTGCTGGTGCTGTTCGGCATACGCGCGGGCAGCACCGCCTATTTTGAAGCGGCGCTGATACTGGCCGCCATGAGCTTCGTCGGCACCGTAGTGCTGTGCAAATATCTGCTGCGCGGAGACATCATAGAATGAACATCCTCACCGAATTTGCCATCTCCGCACTGATCGTACTGGGTGCCGCATTCGCCCTGCTAGGTTCGGTCGGACTCGCCCGCCTGCCGGATTTTTTCACCCGTTTGCATGGCCCCACCAAAGCCACCACTCTGGGTGTCGGGGCCATGGTACTGGCTTCAGCTATTTACTTCACCGCCATGCAAACCGGCGTCAGTCTGCACGAGATAGCCGTGATGTTTTTTCTCTTTATCACCGCACCCGTCAGCGCACACCTGATGGCCAAGGCGGCCCTGCATCGGCGTGGCATGGCTGATGCAAAGCAGGAGGACTGATACGGGGCAGTGCCAAATCAGCTGGCCCGCTTGCGCGTGGCGATCAGACTGGCAATGACGCTGGCCCCGATCAGCACCGCGACGATGACCAGCGAGGCGACTACCGGCACATGGTACCAAGGCGCAATCAGCATCTTGGTACCGATAAAAGTGAGTACCATGGCCAGACCGTATTTCAGCAGATGAAAACGGTCCGCCACGTCGGCGAGCAGAAAATACAGCGCGCGCAAACCCATGATGGCGAAGATGTTGGAAGTGAAGACGATGAAGGGATCGGTGGTGATGGCGAAAATAGCCGGGATGGAATCCACCGCGAACACCACGTCTGAGGTTTCGATCAGGATCAGCACCAGGAACAGCGGTGTGAAATAGCGCACCCCGTCCTTCATCACGGTGAATTCCTCGCCATGATGGCCTTCGGAGATGCGCAGATGGCGGCGCGCGAACTTCAGCACCGGGTTCTGGTTCAGGTCCGGCTCCT
>JAURZN010000151.1 GCA_030653355.1 Gallionella sp.
CGCTCCAAAGGACTGAAAGTGATCGAAGGCGAAGTGCTCAAGAACAACGCCAACATGCTGCATCTGGTGGAACGCCTCGGTTTTGAAGTCAGCAGCAGCGCGGATGACGACAGCGTCAAATCGGTGCGCAAGGTGCTTTAACCCTGGGACTTGGTGAGCAGACTTTTCTGAATCTATAACTTATGCAAACTGCCTATCTTAGCCATCCAATTTGCCTGAAGCATGAGATGGGCGCGGATCATCCCGAGAGCCCGGCGCGGATACAGGCGATAGAGGATCAGCTCATCGTCTCGGGTTTGTTGCCCTTCCTCGCCTGTTACGAAGCGCCTGCGGTGACCCGCGAGCAGTTGTTGCGGGTGCATGCCGATGCCTACGTTGATGCCGTGTTCGCGCAGGCGCCGCAAAGCGGCCTGCTGTATCTGGATGGCGATACGGCGATGAATCCCTACTCGCTGGAGGCGGCGTTGTGTGCGGCGGGGGCGGCGGTGCAGGCCGTTGATCTGGTCATGACGGGGCAGGTCGAGAATGCTTTCTGCAACATCCGCCCGCCGGGGCATCATGCCGGACGGGCGAACGCGGCCGGTTTCTGCATCTTCAACAATGTGGCCGTTGCCGCAGCCCATGCGCTGGAACAGTATGGTCTGGAGCGCGTGGCTATCGCCGATTTTGACGTGCATCACGGCAATGGCACGGAAGCTATCTTTCACGACGACCCGCGCGTGCTGCTGTGCTCGACCTTTCGCCACCCTTATTACCCTTATTGCGGTGCGGACAGCGGCAATGACCACATCATCAATACACCGCTGGCGGCGGGCGCTTCGGGGGAGGATGTTCGGGCGGCCGTCACGCAACGCTGGCTGCCCGCGCTGGAAACATTCCAGCCACAGTTGCTGTTCATCTCGGCCGGATTCGATGCACACCGCGAAGATGATATGGGCGGGTTGGCGCTGCGTGAGGCCGACTATGTCTGGGTGACAGGGCAACTCAAGCTGCTGGCAGAAAAATATGCAGATAAACGCATTGTCTCCGTGCTGGAAGGCGGTTATGCGCTCGATGCACTGGGGCGCAGCGCCGCCGCACATATCAGGGTGCTGAGCGGCCTGTGAGCGCAGCAGGAATTTCCTGATAGACACCGGGCGGCTAATGCCTGTATCTTGCCAGCCGGATTGAACTGCCTGCTGAGGATGAATTGTGGTTGCCGATAACACTGAAACACTCGAAGTTCCCGCTGAAATCGATGTGCCGCGCAGCTTCCCCGTTGTCGGTATAGGCGCTTCCGCCGGTGGGCTGGAAGCCTTTGAGGCATTCTTTCATCATGTACCTCCTGTCAGCGGCATGGCCTACGTGCTGGTATCCCATCTTGATCCCAGCCATGCCAGCATACTCACCGAAATCCTGCAACGCAGTACCAGCATGCCGGTGCTGGAGGTGCAGGATCAGATGGCGGTACAAGCCGACCATGTTTACGTGATCCCGCCCAATCGCGACATGGCGATTTTTCATGGTGTGCTGCAACTCTCAGTGCCGGAGAAGGCGCGCGGTCTGCGCATGCCTATCGATGCCTTTCTGCGTTCGCTGGCAGAAGATATGGGCGAACGGGCGGTCGGCATCATACTTTCCGGTACCGGCACCGACGGCACGCTGGGTTTGCGCGCGATACTGGGTGCGGGCGGTGTTTCGCTGGTGCAGGAACCCGAGTCGGCAAAATATGACGGCATGCCGGAGAGCGCGATCAATGCCGGCTATGCCACGCAGGTTCTGCCGGTGGAAAAAATGCCGGAAGCATTGATGTCCGGCCTGCGCGCCCTGAGCCAGACGCCGACTGAGCCTAAAACCGTCACTAGCGGCATTAATCGTATTCTGATGCAGTTGCGCAGCGCCACCGGCCATGACTTTTCCCAGTACAAGAAAAGCACCATAGGCCGACGTATCGAGCGGCGCATGTCCATGCACAACATCGCCAGCCAGGAAGTGTATGCGCGCTACCTCAGGGAACATCCGGCCGAGACTGGCAAGCTGTTCAAGGAACTGCTGATCAATGTCACCAATTTCTTCCGCGATCCCGAGGCGTTTGACGCGCTGAAAAAGGACGTTCTGCCGCTGCTGCTCGCAGAGAAACCGGAAGATTATGTATTTCGCGCCTGGGTGGCCGGTTGCGCCACGGGGGAAGAGGCATACTCGATTGCCATCCTGTTGCGCGAACATATGGATGAAACCCATCAGGACATCAAGGTGCTGCTCTACGCGACCGATCTGGATGATGACGCGATTGCCGTGGCACGCGCCGGATGCTATCCGCCTAATATCGCCCAGGATATGTCGGCCGAGCGCTTGCGGCAGTTTTTCGTCAAGGAGGACGCGGGCTACCGTGTAAAAAAGAGCATACGGGAGATGGTGGTGTTTGCCGTACAGAACGTCATCAAGGACCCGCCGTTCACCCGACTGGACCTGCTCAGTTGCCGCAACCTGATGATTTATCTGGAGCCGGAAGTTCAGAACCGGTTGATGCCGGCTTTTCACTATGCGCTCAAGCCCGGTGGCGTGCTGTTTCTCTCGCCTTCGGAGAGCGTAGGCAGCCATAACGAACTGTTCACCGCGCTTAACCGTAAATTCAAGCTGTATCGTGCCACGGGTACGCTCACTTCCACCCATACCGTGATGTCCGGCGGGCTGCTGTGGACACGCAACCCCGGCGAGAAAATGCCGGATGAGGTGGTCGGCAAGGTCAGGGAAACCAACTTCGCCGAACTGACTCGCCGCATGCTGTTGCAGTCCTACGCACCCGCCTCGGTGGTGACGGACGAAAAGGGAAATATCCTGTATGTGCATGGCGACACGGGGCGCTATCTGCGCCCGGCACCCGGTCAGGCCACGCTCAATATTGTTGAAATGGCGCGCGAGGGGCTGCAACTGCATTTGCGCAATGCCGTCATTGCGGCCGCAGCCGAGAACGAGGCCACCCTGAATCACGAGGTGCCGATCCTGAGCAACGGCGATTTTAATGTGGTGAGCTTCAGCGTGCGTCATATGCCCGGTCCGGATAGCAGGCAGAAGTTGCTGCTGGTCAGTTTTCAGGATGTGGCGTCTCCAGCATCCGGCAAGCGCGGCAAGGCCGTTGCTCCCGGGCAGGCCGAGTTGCAACGTATCGAGGAAGTGGAACGCGAACTGGCGTATACCAAAGAGAATCTGCAAGCCACCATAGAGGAACAACAGGCTTCCAACGAAGAACTTAAATCGACCAATGAGGAGCTGCAATCGACCAATGAGGAGCTGCAATCCACCAATGAGGAGTTGGAAACCTCCAAGGAAGAGTTGCAGTCCGTCAATGAAGAACTGGTGACCGTCAATGCCGAGCTGCAGGCCAAGATCGAACAGCTGGCTGTGATGCAGAACGACATGAAGAATTTGCTCGACAACATCAATATAGGCACGCTGTTTCTCGACATACGCATGCGCATCAAGCGCATCAGCCGCGGCGCCGAGCAGATATATCGTCTGGCGGCTGGCGATGTGGGCAGGCCGCTGAGCGACATCAAGTCGAATATTGAAGGGGAAGATTTGCTCGTCCATGCGAAGCGCGTACTGGAGACGCTGGTACCGTTCGAACGTGAAGTGCGCACTCAACGCGGCGTCTGGTATCTGGCCCGCATCCAGCCTTACCGCACCCTGGACAATATGATAGACGGCGTGGTGCTGACTTTCACCGATATCGGCTCGCGTGTGGCGGCTGAACAGTCGGTGATTGCGGCGCGCGAACTGGCCGAAAGCATTGTCAATACCGTGCGCGAGCCGTTGATCGTGCTGGACGCGGATTTGCGGGTGGTTACGGCCAGCCAGGCTTTCTACCGTTTTTTTCAGAGCGAAAAACAACAAACCGCGGGCAGCCTGATCTATCAGTTGGGCAACAACCAATGGGACATCGCGGAGTTGCGCGAACTGCTGGAGAATATTTTGCCGAAAAACCAGGTGGTTGAGGGGTTCAGGGTGGAACACGAATTCCCGCTCATCGGCCGTCGCAAGCTGTTGCTCAATGCGCGCCGCATTGTCGGTAAAGATGATAGCCAACCTATGATTATGCTGACGATGGAGGAAGAAACATGAGCGTCGATGTGCAGCAATTGCGGCAGAGTGCCGAGCAGAATCTTGCCCGTAATGGTTTCATGGCGACGACGCGGCGTTTGACCGCGTCGCGTCGCGTCATCCCGACGCGCCGCTTGACGGAGACGCGCCGCGAGGCGGTGGCCTGCCCGCTGGCCGAGGCGCGCCGTGTGACCGAGACGCGCCGGTTGACCGAAATGCGACGTGTGAGCGAGACGCGCCGTGTGGAAAAATCGACTCCTGCCGATGCGCTGCTGCACGAACTGCAGGTGCATCAAATCGAACTGGAAATGCAGAACGAGAATTTGCGTCAGTCGCAGCTGGAACTGGAAAAATCCCGCGACCGCTACATCGATTTCTACGATTTCGCGCCAGTCGGTTATCTCACACTAGACGCTAACGGCTCGATTTCCGAAATCAACCTCACCGGCGCCTCGCTGCTGGGCGTGGAGCGCAACACCCTGCTGTCACAGCGTTTAACCGCTTACGTCGTGACAGAGTATTACGAGCGCTGGGGCAAACATTTCATCAACATGCTCGCATCCGACGAGAAACATGTTTGTGAGCTGGCGCTCCAGCGCAAGGGCGGCCCCCGTTTTTTTGCCCAGCTGGATTGTTTGCGGCTGAGCAAGGCGGGCGAGCCGCCCCTGTTGCGCATCGTGCTGACCGACATTAGCGAGCGCATAGAGAACGAGGAAAAAATCCGCAAGCTGGCTTTCTATGACGCCTTGACGCAACTCCCCAATCGCCGCCTGCTGAACGACAGGCTGGATCAGGCGATGGTGGCCAGTAAACGCAGCGGGCACTTTGTTGCGCTGATGTTTCTCGATCTGGATAACTTCAAGCCGCTCAATGACCGCTACGGCCATGGCATGGGGGATTTGCTGCTGGTGGAAGTAGCGCATCGCATCACCCATTGTCTGCGGGAAATGGATACCGTCGCGCGTTTTGGCGGAGATGAATTCGTGGTGTTGCTCAGCGAGCTGGATACGGGCAAGGCCGAGTCCCTCGCCCAGGCAGGCATCGTGGCGGAGAAAATCCGCGCGGCGCTGGCCGAAGTCTATCGCTTGAGTCTTCAGCAGGAAACAGGAGTGGCGCATCACTGTACCTCTAGCATAGGCGTGGTGTTATTCATCGATCATGAAACCAGCACGGACGACATCCTCAAGTGGGCCGACAGGGCGATGTATCAGGCGAAGGCTGCGGGCGGCAACCGGATTCATTTTTTCAGGACGGACGAATAAGCCGATAGTGCTATTTTCTCCCCCCGTGGTGATACCCGTTATGGGTAGAGGAGAGCAGACAGAAAAATGGTAGCATGCACCGGCTTCCGTCAGTCCGGAATCCGGGGCGCGCACAACATTCAGTCATCAATAATGCATTACGCAAAAATCATACCTGTCAAAATCATCGACGCACGCAAGGCTATACATGACGCCAACTCAAAGCCGGAGCCCAGAGGAGGAATTCAGCTGACGGAGCGGCTGCTGGACAGCTTGCGCCGCCCCATGCTCGATCTGCGCATTTCGGTCACGGACCGATGCAATTTGCGTTGCACTTATTGCATGCCGCGTGAAATATTCGACAAGAATCACGTCTTTCTGCCGCGCAGTGAGTTGTTGAGCCTGGAAGAGATTGTGCGTGTCGCCGAATCCTTCGTGCGCCTGGGCGTGCGCAAAATACGCCTGACCGGCGGCGAACCTCTGCTCAGGCGCGGTATCGAGCGCCTCATCGAAAAACTATCCGCATTGCGCACTAACAGCGGCGCAGCGGTTGAGATCGCCCTAACCACCAACGGGGTGGCGCTTGCCGCCAAGGCGCAGGCGCTCAAGGAAGCGGGCTTATCACGCATCACCGTCAGCCTGGATGCACTCAATGAAGCTGTTTTTCAGCGCATGAGTGATTCCGGCGTGCAGGTCAAATCGGTGCTGCAAGGCATAGAGGCGGCTCAGCGGGCAGGACTGTCACCGATCAAGGTCAATATGGTGGTGAAACGCGGCGTAAATGACGGCGAGATACTCGCCATGGCCGAACATTTTCGCCATACCGGCATCATCCTGCGCTTTGTCGAATACATGGATGTCGGTAGTAGCAACGGCTGGGTTATGGATGAAGTCGTGCCCGCTCAGGAAGTGGTTGACCTGATATCCGCGCGCTATCCGCTGTTGCCCGTTGACCCTAATTGCGCGGGAGAAGTGGCCAGTCGCTGGGCTTATGCGGACGGCTCGGGTGAGATAGGCCAGATTGCCTCGGTCACCCAGGTTTTCTGCCATGAATGCACGCGCATACGTTTGTCTACCGATGGCAAACTCTACACCTGTTTGTTTGCCGAACAGTCTGATACCGATCTCAGGGCGTTGCTGCGCACGGGCAAAAGCGATGAAGAAATTCGTCGCGCCATCACCAATAACTGGCAGAATCGCAGCGACCGCTATTCACAGGGTCGCCACGAATTTATGGAAACGCCGCGCAATAAAATCGAAATGTCGTATATCGGCGGCTAAGCAATCTTTCCCGGAGTTTTATAAGTGAACGAATTAACGCATTTTTCCGAATCGGGCAGAGCACGTATGGTGGATGTTTCCGCTAAGGCGGACACGCACCGCGTTGCCATCGCCAGCGGGGTGCTGCGCATGCAGAACGCCACGCTGGAACATATCCGTGCCGGGCGGATCGCCAAGGGCGATGTGCTGACGGTCGCAGATGTCGGCGCGGTGATGGCGGCCAAACGCACGCCGGATATCATCCCCATGTGTCATTCGCTGGCGCTGACCGGCGTGGAGGTGGCGTTCAGCGAAATCATCGAGCCGGATTGCGACGGATGCGTCGGCATCAAGGTGTTTACAACCGTGAGTTGCGTAGGGCAGACGGGGATAGAAATGGAAGCCTTGACCGCGGCCAGTGTCGCGCTGCTGACGATCTACGATATGTGCAAGGCGATCGATCGCGGCATGCGTATCGAATCCGTGCAACTGGAAGAGAAACGCGGCGGCAAGAGCGGCGTGTGGTTGCGTGGAGTATCGAAATGATCAAGGTGCTGTTTTTTGGTCCGGTGGTGGAACGCATAGGAAAAAATGCGCTGGAGGTCGGCTACCGGCCCGGGATGACGTTGCAGGCGTTGCGCGACGAACTGGCGCTGCATTATCCTCAGGCCTTTGAAATTGTCTGTTTTTCTGCGGTCAATGGTCAACATGTGCGCGATCTGGCCTTGCCGCTGGCAGACAACAGCGAAGTAACCTTTATGGCCAAGTTTTCGGGAGGTTGAAGTGAAGGATGCCGTCAGGATTCAATCAGATGACTTTTCCCAGGACGAGGAAATATTGGCGCTCAAGGCCAGCTCGCGGCGCATGGGCGGTATCGCTACCTTTGTGGGTTGTGCGCGGGATTTTTCCGAGGGGCGCGAGGTTGCTGAAATCAGCTTCGATGCCTACGGCAGCATGGCTGTTTCTGAAATGAACCAGTTGCGTTCTGATGCGATCGCTAAATTCGGCCTGCTGGATGCGCGCATCGTGCACCGCATCTGCACCGTGACAGCGGGCGACAATATCGTGTTCATTGCGGCGGGCGCGGAGCACCGCGTTGCGGCTCTGGAGGCCTGCCGCTGGATGATAGACGAGCTGAAACAGCGCGTGCCGATCTGGAAGAAGGAAACCACGCCGCAGGGAGTGGCCTGGGTGGTGCCGCATCCATGAAGGTATTCAGCATAGTCGGCCATTCCGGTTGCGGGAAAACTACGCTGGTGGAAAAACTGGTGCGGAACCTGAGCGCGCGCGGACTGCGCATCGCGACGATCAAGCACGCCCACCACAAGGTGGAACTCGATACGCCGGGCAAGGACAGTTATCGCTACAAGGCGGCCGGGGCGACGATGAGCCTGCTGCTTACCCGCGACGCGCTGCAGCTGGTGGCGGATGCCATCGATAATCGCGAACCTGAGCAACTGGCGCAGCGTTTCATGGCCGAGGCGGATATGGTGCTGGCGGAAGGCTTCTCGCATGCGCCGGGCGCGAAAATCGAAGTGTTGCGCCGGGCCAGCGTTAAATCACCCCGTTGCACAGTCGAAGATGGT
>JAURZN010000163.1 GCA_030653355.1 Gallionella sp.
GAATCCCGTGTGCTTAATTAACGCAATATTTGTTCCGATCAATATTTTCAAGGTAACGCAAGGGGGTTGTAAATGAGAACGAACATGCCGGTAACAAACGTGGAACGCGAATTCAGGGATGGCGAAACCATCGTTTCCAAAACCGACCTCAAGGGGCTGATTACCTACGTCAACCCCTACTATTGCGAGATGAGCGGCTACAGCGAGCACGAATCCATCGGCCAGCCGCACAATTACATCCGCCACCCCGACATGCCGCCGGAAGCGTTCGCCGACCTGTGGAATACGCTGAAGGCCGGAAAGCCCTGGACCGGCATCGTAAAAAACCGCTGCAAGAATGGCGATTATTACTGGGTTGAAGCCAATGCCACGCCGATACGTGAAAATGGTCAGGTGGTCGGTTATATGTCGGTGCGCAGCAAGCTCGACCGCAGCCTGATAGAGGCCACCGCCAGGGTGTATCAGGAAATAAGGGACGGCAAGAGCAAATACAAAATCTGTGAAGGCAAGGCCGTCAAACCCGGCTTATTCGATTTCATCAGGCCGCTTAAAAACCTGAGAGTCGGTGCCAAGATCGGGGTGGGCTTCGGACTGGTCGTGCTGATGGCAGCCGGGATAGCACTGCTGGTGTTGAGCCACATGGAAGGACTCAGTTCGCTGCTGGCTCAGGTCGCTGCGAGCCTGACACCGGCCCAGTCGCAGGCACTGACAGCGTTGATTGAGACGACCCGCGAGCAGGTGATCGCTGCGTGCATTCTGGTGGCGCTGGCGAGCTTGCTGTCCACCTTCCTGCTGACACGCGCCATCGTCAAGCCGCTCAAGGCGTCAGTTGATATTTTCGAGAAAATGGGTCAGGGCAATTACTACAACCGAATAGAAGCAGACAGCGAGGATGAGATCGGTCAGGTGATGTACGGGCTGAAATCCACACAGATCAAGCTGGGTTTTGACATCAACGATGCCAAGCGCCGTGCGGACGAGTCCCTGCGCATCACCAACGCGCTCGACAACGCCTCCACCGGTGTGATGATTGCCGATACGGATCTCAACATCATTTACCTCAACAAATCGGTACAGACGATGCTCAAAAGCGCCGAAGCCGACATCAGGAAGGACTTGCCCAATTTCAATGCGGACACGCTGCTGGGAACCAATATCGACGGCTTCCACAAGAAGCCTGAGCACCAGCGGCAATTATTGAAAACTTTTACCGCAACTTACGATGCCACCCTCAAAATCGGCGGCCGCACCTTCCGCCTGTCCGCCAACCCGGTATTCAACGCGGCGGGACAGCGTCTGGGCGCTTCGGTGGAATGGATAGACGCGACTGCCGAGGTAGCGATAGAGGACGAGGTGGATGCCATCGTCCGTGCTGCGGTCGCAGGGGATTTGTCCAAACGCATCGATCTGCATGACAAGCAAGGTTTCATGAAGACCCTGAGTACCGGCATCAACGAACTCACCGGCGTCGCCGAAAACGTGATCAGCGACGCGGTGGAGGTGATCGAGTGCGTCTCTGCCGGCGACCTGTCGCGCACCATAGAACGCGATTATCAGGGCATGTTCAAACGACTCAAGGATGCGACCAACGGCACGGTAGAGAAGCTCTCCGAAACCATTTCCGACGTGCGTCTGGCCGCGGATTCCCTGTCCAGCGCCGCGGAGGAAATCAGCGCAACGGCACAAAGCCTGAGTCAGAGCGCCAGCGAACAGGCCGCCAGCGTGGAAGAGACCAGCGCGTCTATCGAACAGATGTCGGCATCGGTCAGCCAGAACGCGGAAAACGCCAAGGTGACGGACGGCATGGCAGCCAAAGCCGCAGCGGAAGCCACAGAGGGCGGAACGGCGGTTAAATCAACGGTGACTGCGATGAAACAAATCGCCGCCAAGATCGGCATCATCGACGACATTGCCTATCAGACCAATCTGCTGGCACTGAATGCGGCGATCGAGGCGGCACGCGCAGGTGAGCATGGCAAGGGCTTTGCGGTCGTGGCTGCTGAGGTCAGAAAACTCGCCGAACGCAGTCAGGTAGCGGCACGGGAAATTTCCGAGGTAGCAGGCTCCAGCGTGGAACTGGCCGAACGCGCGGGTAAACTGCTGAACGAAATGGTGCCGTCGATCAACAAGACTTCCGATCTGGTGCAGGAAATATCAGCCGCATCGGATGAGCAATCCACCGGCATCAGTCAGATCAGCGGTGCGGTGAATCAACTGAGTCAGACGACCCAGCAGAATGCCTCTGCCTCGGAAGAGCTGGCAGCCACTTCCGAGGAAATGAGCGGACAGGCCGAAAAATTACAGCAACTGATGGCCTTTTTCAGCGTCGACATCGATGCAGCACCCCGCGCCAGGCAGACGAGCAACCCGCTTTCCTCAAGAAAGATGCCCTCTGCCGGCACAGGCCTGACACGGAAAAATATTGGATCGGAGCCGGACGAAAACGACTTCGTCCGGTTCTAGGAGACCACCATGGGAGCCATCGTTCGTACGGAACAACCCACCCAGGTCGCAGAGCGCGACGAGGGGCAAAGCCAGTATCTGACCTTCCTGCTGGGTGGCGAGATGTTTGCCGTCCCCATCCTCAACATCAAGGAAATCATCGAGTATGGCCACATCACTACGGTGCCGATGATGCCGGCATTCGTACGCGGGGTGATCAATCTGCGCGGCAGCGTGGTGCCGGTGATCGATCTGGCGGTGCGCTTCGGGCGCAGTGCCAGTGAGCTTACCCGGCGCACCTGCATCGTGATCATCGAAATCGATTCGGGAGACGGTTGCCAGGACATCGGCGTCGTGGTCGATACCGTCAACGAAGTGCTGGAAATACCCGATAGCGAGATCGAGCAGGCACCCTCGTTTGGTGCACGGATACGGGCCGATTTCATCAGCGGCATGGGTAAAATAGAGGGTAAATTTGTCGTCATCATCGCGGTCAACCACGTACTCGCCATCGACGAGATGGCCACGCTGGGACAGCTGAGCGACACCCCGCCCGCCATGCTCACAGCGACTTGAACGGGGATGAATATCGTGAATGACACCATCAGCAGCCTGCACCGCGTGGTCAAGGCCAACGAGGACATCAAGAAGGTGATCCGCATTTCATCGGGCGTCAACCTGGTCGCGCTCAATGCGATGCTGATAGCCAAGCGTTCCGGCGAGCGCTCGCGCGGCTTCGCCGTCGTGTCATCCGAATTGAGGCTGTTCAGTCGCAATCTGGACGCGGCGATGAACGGATTGGGTGAACTGATTTTCAGCCTGGTCAGGGATGCCGCCGCGATGCAGAGACAGCGCCAGCAGCATAGCCATTTCATGACTGTCATGAAGGCCAACAAGTCCGTGCGCAAATGGGCAGAACCGACCCTCGCCCGGGTGGAAGCGCGCATGGGCGTTGTTGAAGAAGAAATCAGCCAGGATTGGCACAGGCTGAGATTACAGCTCAACCGCGTCCTGCAACTGTGTGAATCGGGCCGGTCCCTGTCGCGCAGCGCCAAAATCGAGGCGGTGTATGGGGGCGATATGAGCACCACGCTGAAACAGGTGGCCAGTCAGATCGAGGGAACGGTGGACGAAATATTTTCCACACTGAAACTGTTACGTATGCAATTGGCGGACTAATGAAAAAACTTGAATTCATCTATGAAGACGGCGCTCACAAGTGGGCGGTAGTGGCACGCGACCCGGAAAAGCCTAACCATTTAATCGACACCAATGAATATCTGGTGCTCAACGGCAGTGAAGCGCTGCTGGCCGACCCGGGTGGCATGGAAATATTTTCTGCGGTGTTCTCCGCTATCAGCGCCGAGATAGACCCTTACACCATACGCCATCTATTTGCCTCGCATCAGGACCCCGACGTCATTTCGTCGCTGGCGCTGTGGCTGGATTTCAATCCGGAGCTGAAATGCCACCTGAGCTGGCTGTGGGGCTCATTTATCCCCCACTTCGGCGGCACGGCCGACACGTTTGTGGCCATTCCCGACGAAGGCGCGACCCTCTCACTGGGCGGACTGGCGCTGGATGCGATCCCTGCCCATTACCTGCACTCATCGGGGAACTTCAATCTCTATGATCGCAAAGCCCGCATCCTGTTTTCCGGCGATGTGGGAGCGGCCTTGTTGCCTCCTGAAGAGAGCAGCCTGTATGTCGAAAATTTCGACCGTCACATCCGCCACTCGCGGGATTTTCACCGCCGCTGGATGGGTTCAAACAAGGCCAAGCTGAGCTGGTGCGAACGCGTCAGCCGGCTGGACATCGACATGCTCTGTCCGCAACACGGCGCCATCTATCGCGGCGAAGATGTCAAACGCTTCATTAACTGGTTTGCCGACCTGGATGTAGGTTCGGGAATCAGGGATTAAACCGATGTCAATCGCCACACTGAGCGAGCCGGAATTTACCCAATTTCAGCAGCTGATTTACCAGCTTGCCGGCATCAGCCTGTCACCCGCGAAAAACGCGCTGGTCAGCGGACGGCTGTCCAAACGTCTGACTCACTACGGTCTGCGCAGCTTTGGCGATTATTTCAATCTGCTTTCCGGCGGAAAAAACGACGATGAACTCCAGGTGCTGGTGGATTTGCTGACCACCAACGAGACCTATTTCTTCCGCGAACCCAAACACTTCGATTTCCTGCGCGACAAAGTATTATCGGAGCATAAACCCGGGCAGAATTTCAGGGTATGGAGCGCGGCCTGTTCCAGCGGCGAGGAAGCTTACAGCATCGCCATGGTGCTCGCCGACCATCTGGGCGATGCGCCCTGGGAAGTGGTGGCATCGGATATCAGTACGCGGGTACTGAATCGTGCGCGCACCGGACACTATCCCATGGATCGCATAGACGGCATTTCCAGTGAACATCTGTCGCGTTACTGCCTGAAGGGTATCAATTCACAAAAAAATACCCTGTTGGTGGATAAAAAGCTGCGCAGCAGGGTGAATTTCATGCAGGTCAACCTGAACCAGCCCCTGCCGACATTGGGCGTGTTCGATCTGATATTCCTGCGCAATGTGATGATTTACTTCGATCAGGAAACCAAACGCCAGATTGTGCAACGCATGTTACCGCTGCTGAAGCCCGGCGGCCATTTTCTGATTGGTCACTCGGAAAGCCTGAACGGCATAGTGGACACCCTGCGTCCGCTGGCACCGGCCATCTATGGCAAACGATGAAATCAGCCATGCCACAGCCCGCCGAACCAACTGAAATTTACCTGCTGCCGGGAGACCTTCATTTTTCGGACAAATTGGTCCGCATCCATACCGTGCTGGGTTCCTGCATTTCCATTGCGCTCTGGCATCCGCTGCTGCGCATAGGCGGCATGTGTCATTTCGTGCTGCCTAACCGATCCAAACAGATCAACCATGAACCCAAAGGCCACTATGCCGACGAGGCGATCGAGCTGATGCTGCGCGAAATTGCCAGACACAATACCCGGCCGTGCGATTATCATGTCAAGTTATTCGGCGGCGGCAACATGTTCGAGCATGTACCCTCACGGCAAACGCTGAATGTCGCCCTCGACAATATTGAAGCTGCGCGGACCTTGCTGAAGCAGCACGGATTCGAGATACATGCCGAACATGTGGGCGGCAGCGGCCACCGCCGCATCATCTTTGATTTATGCGACGGCAGTGTACTGATGAAGCACCGAAAACTGTAACTTACTAAAAAATGAATAAAATCAAGGTGATGATAGTCGATGATTCCGCCGTGGTGCGTCAGGTACTGCAGGCCATACTCGAACGCGACCCCTCTATCCGCGTCATTGCCACCGCATCCGACCCGATTTTTGCGATGGACAGACTGAAGCACGAGTGGCCGGATGTCATCGTGCTGGACATCGAGATGCCGCGCATGGACGGCATCACTTTTTTGAAGCAAATCATGGCGGAACGCCCCACCCCCGTGGTGATCTGCTCCTCGCTGGCCGAGCAGGGCACCGCGACCACGGTACAGGCAATGGAGGCCGGGGCGGTGACCATCGTCACCAAGCCCAAGATCGGGCTCAAGCAATTCCTGAGCGATTCGGCAGCCGATCTGATTCTGGCGGTGAAAGAAGCGTCTCAGGTCAACGTCGTTCGCCTCAAACCCGCATTCAACAGAGTGCACAAAGTTGCCGACAAGCTGACGGCCGATGCGATGCTGCCTGCCGCCGGTGCGCACGCGATGGATCAAACCACCGAACGCATCGTGGCCATAGGCACGTCCACAGGAGGAACGCTGGCGCTAGAAGGCGTGCTCACCGCCCTTCCGCGCGGGTGCCCCTGCATCATCTTCGTACAGCACTTGCGGGAAATATTTACCGCCTCCTTTGCCGCTCGCCTCAACAGCGTATGCGAGAGAGAGGTCAGGGAAGCGCAGAACAATGACCGGGTCATGCCCGGACTGGCACTGATTGCGCCCGGCGGCAAGCACATGCTGCTCAAACGCAGCGGCGCTTATTACCACGTCGAGGTAAAGGATGGCCCGCTGGTTAACCGACACCGGCCTTC
>JAURZN010000165.1 GCA_030653355.1 Gallionella sp.
TGGCAGAAAACCGCACCATACGCTACCTACTGCCCAGCGCAGTCGCTAATTACATTTATCAACATCACTTATACGCCCCATGCTAACTACTGAAGAAAAAACCAAAGCCGTTGTCGCCGCCCTGGAAGACATCAAAGCAACCGACATTACGGTAATCGACACCAGCAAACTCAGTTCGCTGTTTGATCGCATGATTATCGCCTCCGCCACTTCCACCCGCCAGACCAAGGCGCTGGCTGACAACGTGGTCGTCAAGCTCAAGGAGCAGGGCGAAATCGTGTTTGGCCGAGAGGGTGAAGAAAGCGGCGAATGGATACTGGTCGATCTGGGCGAAGTACTGGTGCACATCATGCAGCCGGCCACCCGCAGCTATTACAACCTCGAAGAACTGTGGAGCAAGGCGCAGGCAGCACGTCCCAAGCTGGCACAAGCACCCGAGTAGCATGAAACTGTTCATCGTATCGGTCGGGCACAAAATGCCCGACTGGATCACGACAGGCTTCAATGAATACACCAAGCGCATGCCGCGCGAGGCAAGAATCGAGCTACTGGAAATCAAACCTGAGCCGCGTACCACAGGTAAGACCACGCTGCAAATCATGGAAGCCGAAGCACAGCGCATTCTGCATGCGCTGCCGCAAACCTGCCGCCGCATTGTGCTGGATGAACGCGGCGCACAACCCACCACAAAACAGCTCGCCGCACAAATGAAAGACTGGATGGGTGAAGGGCGCGATATTGCGTTCATCATCGGTGGCGCAGATGGCTTGCACGATTCGGTCAAACAGACGGCACAACAACTGATGGCCTTATCCGCCTTTACCCTGCCGCACGCCTTCGTGCGCGTGTTGCTCGCCGAACAGTTGTATCGCGCTTACAGTCTGATGCACAATCACCCTTACCATAGAGAGTAGGGAGTGATTGCCCCCACTCCCCACTGAGGCGCGCAGCGCAGATCCACTTACCACTTACCACTTACGATATTTAAAATGAGCATCAACCGCATCTACCTCGCTTCGCAAAGCCCGCGCCGCCGCGAATTGCTCAAACAAATCGGCATACGCTTCGAGACCTTGCTGCTGCGCGCCAATCCGCAGCGTTGCGTTGATGTGGATGAAACGCCACATCCAGATGAATCCCCCGTGCTCTACGTGCAACGCATCTGCAAGGAAAAAGCATATGCCGGTTTTGCTGCCTTGCAATTTCGCAATTTGCCGCTGTTCCCGGTATTAGCCGCTGACACTACGGTCACACTGGACGGCCGGATTTTTGGCAAGCCGGATAGCGCGGAACAGGCCGCTGAGATGCTGCGCGCACTTTCAGGCCGCGAACATCAAGTTCTGACGGCCGTCGCCCTCGCCATGGGAGAGCATGTTGAAGTGCGGCTCTCCACCTCCACGGTACGCTTCGCCCCGCTCGGAGAAGAACGCATCAAGCGCTATCTGCAAACACGCGAATATGCCGACAAAGCCGGCGGCTACGCCATTCAGGGTCAGGCTGGCGCATTCATCGAGCACCTCGTTGGCAGTTATTCAGGCGTAATGGGCTTGCCGCTATTTGAAACCACCCAACTCCTGCAACAGGTTGATTACACTACGCCTTAGCATTCCACCTCAACACAACGTCCGGATTACTCACACTAGCCATGAGCGAAGAAATACTGATCAATGTCACCCCGCAGGAAACGCGCGTCGCGGTGATGCAACTGGGCGTAGTGCAGGAATTGCACATCGAACGCAGCAGCAATCGCGGCATCGCCGGCAATGTCTATCTGGGCCGCGTCAAACGCGTACTGCCCGGCATGCAATCCGCTTTTATCGACATCGGGCTGGAGCGTTCCGCCTTCCTCCATGTAGCGGACATCTGGGAAAACAGCAATAACGGCGATGATGCCAAACCCATAGAAAAAATCCTGTTTGAAGGCCAATCCTTGCTGGTGCAGGTCATCAAGGAACCCATCGGCAGCAAGGGAGCACGACTCACTACGCAACTCAGTTTTGCCGGACGTCTGCTGGTGTTTCTGCCACAGGAAGCGCGCATCGGCGTATCGCAACGCATCGAGGGCACCGAACAACGCGAAGCCTTGCGCAACAAGCTACAGGACATTTTGCCCCCCGATCATCAGGGCGGCTACATTATCCGCACGGTGGCCGAAGCAAAAGATGATGCCCATTTTGCGATAGACATCGCCTATCTGGACAAACTCTGGGGCAAGCTGCAGCTTGCCGCGCAAACGGCCAGCGCGCCACAAGTGCTGTATCAGGAGCTGGATATCGGCTTGCGGGTATTGCGCGATTTCGTCGGCCCGGACACGGTGCGAATATTGGTGGATTCGCGCAGCACCCACAGCAAGATGCTGGAATTTGCACAGAATTACAACGCCGAAGCGGCGGACCTGCTCGAACATTATCCCGGTGTGCGCCCGCTGTTTGACATGTACAACATCGAGGAAGACATCGAGCGCGCCTTGTCCAAACGCGTGGACCTGAAGTCAGGCGGCTATCTGATCATAGACCAGACCGAGGCATTGACCACCGTGGACGTCAATACAGGCGGATTTGTCGGTCTGCGCAACTTTGATGACACCATCTTCAAGACCAATCTGGAAGCCACGCAGGTCATTGCAAGGCAACTGCGTTTGCGTAATCTGGGCGGCATCATCATCTGCGACTTCATCGACATGGACAATATGGAGCACCGCGATTCCGTGCTGGAAGAA
The DNA here is from genome assembly GCA_030653355.1 of Gallionella sp. Lineage (GTDB taxonomy): Bacteria > Pseudomonadota > Gammaproteobacteria > Burkholderiales > Gallionellaceae > Gallionella. The sequence continues at coordinate 2,720 of JAURZN010000165.1, forward strand.
TTCAAAAAGGCACTGGCGCGCGACCATACCCGCATTAGCGTCAATAGTTTTTCTTCGCTAGGCCTGGTCGAGATGACGCGCAAACGCACTCGCGAGAGCCTGGCGCATGTACTGTGTGAACCCTGCCCGACCTGCAAGGGACGCGGCGAAGTGAAGACCGCACAAACCGTATGCTATGAAATCCTGCGTGAAATTGTCCGCGAAGCGCGCCAATTCGATGCACGCGAATATCGCATCCTCGCCTCCCAGCAAGTCGTTGATTTATTCCTGGAAGAGGAATCACAAGCACTGGCGGGGCTTTCCGACTTCATCGGCAAGCCGATTTCGATGCTGGTAGAGACACAATACAATCAGGAGCAATACGATGTCATCCTGATGTAAGGCTCGCGCGTTAGTGCACGCGGTCTGCTAGACTTTCAACCGCGTTTCAAATAACGCTTTATAAAATATAACTAAAACACACTCAGGGAAAAAATATGTTCAAGACTAGAATCATGCTTGCCCTTGCGGCAACCTTCCTTTCCTCAGCCGTCTTCGCAGACACGCATGGCCACGCTGCCGCGCATGCTGAACATGCTGCCGAGGCTCCTGCATGCACCGGTTTCGGCCCACAGACACTGGACTAAACCGCTCCGCGGTATGGGCGCTCCGTAGCTGCATCTGTGGTAGGTTTTAAGCGTGTAAGTAGTTGACATCAAAGTTCTATTGCTTAAGTTGGGAATTGAGGCAATCCGCCTCGTTTTTCGACAAGGAGCA
>JAURZN010000175.1 GCA_030653355.1 Gallionella sp.
GTAGCGAGGGCGCCTCTTTGACTTCAGCCACGTCTCGCACATAGACCGGCGTCCCCTCGCGGGAGGCCAACACCACATTGCCGATATCCCGCACATTGCCGACCAGGCCGAGACCGCGCACCAGATACTGCTCCTGCCCGATATCGAGATATTGCCCGCCGACCTGACGGTTGTTGGCGGTGAGGGTCTCCATCACGGTCTTGAAGCTGAGGCCATATTTGATCAGCTTTTGCGGATTGATCAGCACCTGGTATTGTTTTTCCTGTCCGCCCCAGGACGTCACGTCATCCACACCCAGTGCGGTTCGCAGCACTAGGCGAACGTTCCAGTCCTGCAGGGTGCGCAGGTCCATTTCAGACAATTTCTTGTCAGCCGTTTCGATGGTGTACCAGAACACCTGTCCCAGACCCGAAGTATTCGGGCCCAAGCCGGGCTCGCCGTAACCCTGGGGAATACGGTCTTTCGCCTCGAGCAGCTTCTCGCCCACCAGCCGGCGGGCGAAGTAGATGTCGATACTGTCCTTGAAATAGACGCTCACGTAGGAGAGGCCGAATAGCGATACCGAGCGGATTTCCTCCACACCGGCAAGTCCCGCCATGGCGGCTTCCACCGGAGAAGTCAGCAGTTTTTCCACATCCTCGGCGGCCAGACCCGGGGATTCCGTATAGATATTCACCTGCACCGGCGTGACGTCGGGGAACGCATCCACCGGCACTTCGCGCCAGGCTTTCACCCCCAGCAACACCACCAGCACGAACGCCACCAGCACCAGCACCTTGTAGCGCAATGAGAGATCGACAATATTGTTCAGCATGGCCGTCTCCTATTCCGCGCCGATTTGCGATTTGAGCAATCGGGCTTTTAGCGCGTAGGCGCCGCTTACCACCACGCTCTCGCCCGCCGCTACGCCAGATTTAAGCACGATGTAACCTTGAGCTCGTTCACCCACTTCCACAGCGCGGGGTTCAAACCCGCCATTTTCAGCGACGAAAACGGTCGGTATCCCTTGCAGTAGCAACACTGCGTCAACAGGCACGATGAACACCTTGGCACCCGCCCCTTCGGTGTTTATCGCGACACTGGCAAACATTTCAGGTTTCAGTCTGCCGTCAAGATTCGGCACTTCCACACGCGCCTTGACCGTGCGAGTTTCCTTGTCCATCGTGCTGCTGATGTAGGCGAGCCGCCCTGTGAAGATTTCATCCGGGTAGGCGGAAATGGTGACCGTGGCCTGTGCGCCTACCTTGACCTTGCCAAGGTCTTTCTCGAACAGATCGCTTTCTATCCACAGGGTGGACAGATCGGCCACGGTGAAGAGTGACTTATCCGGCGTGGCGAGCTCCCCCAGCACCGCTTTTTTCTCAATAATTGTGCCGACAAACGGGGCACTCAGCGGAAACACCGAGCCGGAGTGCCCCAGGTCGACACCCATCATGCGCAGCTTGTCACTGGCAGCTCGCAGCGCGGCACGGGCCTTTTCGTGTTCGGCGCGGGCGCGCAGGTAGTCCTTCTCCGGAATGATGTTGTCGGCGTGCAAACGCTGGGCGCGCTCGAAATTGGCTTGTGTTACCGCAGCCTCGCTCGCCGCTTGCAGATAGCTGGAATGCGACTCGCCCAGATCGATACTGTCCAACTCCGCCAGCTGTTGTCCCGATTTCACTCGATCACCCAGGCTCGCATTCACCCTGACGACACGCCCTGGCACACGCGGTGCAACATGCGCCAACCTATCCTGATTGGCCTGGATAGTTGCCGTGACCATGATCTGCCCGGATTTTTTCTGCAATGCCAATTTTTGCACTTTGATGCCCGCTGTTTGGGCTTCTTCGGCACTCAAGGCAAGCAGTTTTTCGAGGCTTTTTTCGTCCTGTTTTTCCTGTTTGGGAGTTACCTCGTTATTGCTCGCCGGTTCCGTTTTTTCGGACTGCCTTGCGTCTTTCTCCGGTGCTTTGGGTTTGTCGCCGCACCCTGTAAGAATGATTGTAAATAAACTACTGATCAGTAGCCAAGAGCCCCAGCGCCCCAAGTCACGCTTTTGTGGGTTGTGTAAGTTTTTCATGTCATGAATTCCTTGATTTTTAATTTTTTGTTCAGTGCATGTCGCGCGCGGGCTGCCAGCCCGCCGCCGCTTCCAGCGTCACCTGGGTCAAGCGCAATTCGGTGCGGGCATCGAGCAGGTCCCGCTGCCCATCCAACACCTGGCGGTTGACCAGCAACAATTGCAGCAGCCCGATTTCCCCCTCCCGGAAAGAAATGGAGGACAGGTGCTGGTTTTCTTCCAGGCTGGGCAACACCGATTCCTTGAGCCGTTTCACTCGATCCTTGAGATTACTGAAGCGCCCCCACAGCGCGACCACTTGGACGCGTACATCACGGGAGGCTGCCTGCTTTTCGATTTCGGCTTGGGTAAAATCGGTCTCGGCACGACCGATACCAGCCGCATTCCGGCGGAACAGGGGAATTGGTAAGGAAACACTTAAGGACGCAACCTTGTTATCAACACCCAACTCGCGACCATAACGCAAACTCAACGTCACGTCCGGGTAAATTGAGGCGCGTTCCAGCTCAACCCGACCCCTTGCAGCCCCTTCTCTGTAATCCAGGACATTCAAAAGCGGGCGGCGGGCTACACTGGCCAGCAAATCCCCCAACGTGTAAGAGGAAATATCAACGTCGAGCGAACCGGTAACTTCCGGAATTTGGTCTGGAGGCATCTGGAGGAGTGCAGACAGGTCGACACAAGCCTGCACAAGTTGCTCTCTCAATATGGATACCTGATTTTGGGCGCGTTCCGCTTCCACATTGGCGAGATTGCCATCCAGCCGACTATCCTCGCCTGCCGCAACGCGTTTGCCGACGGCTTTGGCGGCATCTTCGATGAGCTTGAGCGTTGATTCCTCGGTCTGGATGCGCAACTGGAGGCTCAGCACCCGCACAAAACGTTGCTCAACGTCCGCATGCACCTGGCGTTTCGTTTCGGCGATGCTTTCCTGGATTGCCGCAAAATTTTTCTCGGCTGCTCGTTGCCGAATGCCTTGTTGCCCAGCGATCTCAAAGGTCTGGGACAGACCTGATACACCATCCTTGTTATTAATCGATTGGCCGGTCTGTGAAACATTAAGACTGCGCCTTTCGGTAGAAATCTGTGGGTTATTCCACAGCAGCGCACCAGCATCGCTGAGTTCGCCCTGCGCTGCTGCAAGATTCGCCTGGGTAGCCCGCAGTAACGGGTTGGCTTGTTCAGCCTGTTGCCAGGCTTGCTCCAACGTGAGCGGAGCCGACAGGGCTGAAAGTGGAATCAAAGATGCAAACAAGAATGGCACGCCGATAAGGCGGCGCATTAGCCGCATCCCGACGCGCAGGTTGCGAAAAATAGTGACGAATTGCACGATAACTCCTTCAGATATGCGTGCGCCAACTCACTTGAGGCGAGCGCGCACTCAAAACAAAATCAAAAACCGATTTGAATCGAATCTTAGGAAAGGAGTCGCGGTGGACGGAAACGTGCGTCGGGAGAAAGGAGTTGAAAGGTATGAGGATGCTGAATAGAATATTCGTCTACGAATTCAGGAAGTAGGGAAATTGGCTGACCGAGCAACCCCACGAAATGCCCGACTGCATGGCACCAGTGATTACACGGGCTTTGGGGTGAAACATCCGCTTTGATGCCTTGAAATTTAGATGAAGAGTGATGGTCATCCACAGCCAAGCTACGTTGCTCGTCGAACCACACGTCAGTTACTGGTTCCTTGTTAAACGTCCAGCCGCCAGCGTTGATCACGAGCGTGATCATGAGAAAGTAAACGGTCTGGCGGATGAATCTACACATGTTTCAATACTAAAGGATTTTGTGGTTTAAGTACATTTATTAAGCATGCCTCGTTTTCCACGTGGAAAGTTTGGTGAGTTCAAATTGCTGATAGATACATCCAAGATGGTTCGTTCAATGTCTCCTTCACGGCACACTGCATTACGCCACGAACGGCTGCTTTATTGCTGCGAATTTTACACCTTGACGGGCAGGTAACGTATAGCGGTCGAATTGCACGGTGGTTGTCATCCATCCGGTTTTTCGAGACTAAACCGAACTTCACATTTCCCAATTGCAGATATTCGTGGTAATCAGAAAATGCCCTATTCCAACATTCTCATGTTCATGATGAATGCAATTGAATTTCCCACTTATCAGCTAGTGACAACCTTTTTTGTTTTCAACTTCCAAACTGCCAATCTCGCATTCTTCCCGGTAATTGATAAAGGCCAGCTTCAGACGATCTACCCAGCCCCCGCCAAGCTCGGAACCGATAAAGGTTAACTTATCTGCAATCTGCTCAGTGGTGACCTGTATCAGGTCATACTGTATTTCGATCTTGTTTGCCTCGATGTGAACCGCCTGTATCCCCATCATCGAAAGCAGCGCCTGCTTCACCTGCCCGGCCTGAACGGCATCCAGTGGTTCAGAGAGCATCAGACTACGTTTTTTGATCACTTCTCTGCCTTGTTGTGCGGGTGCTTTGTGTCCGGGAAGTCCGATATATAAACGCGGATTCGCCAGAAATCTTTCGCGGCACTGCTCAGAACAAAAAGCATACTGTATGCCTTCGTATTCGCAGGCATGGGACGTTGTTGGGACTTCCATGTGACAAACCGGGTCTTCGGCGTTCATGACGCACCTCCTATGATTTTGAACGTGTTCGTTGCGGGATGAACCTTGATGTATGAGCCGCATATTCCCGCCACTGCGCGCCAAAACGGACTTCTGCATCTCGCTCCTCGGTATGCGCCAGACGCACATACATCCACACCAGCACAGGGAACATCAACAGGGTCAGCAGCGTTGGCCATTGCAACAAGAAACCAAACATGATGAGTACGAAAGCATCGTACTGGGGATGGCGGATTTTGGCATAAGGCCCGGTAATCGCCAGTTGATGATTACGCTGCGCCTGATAGAGAATTTTCCATGCAGATGCAAGCAGGATGAATCCGCCGCCGATAAATACAAAACTGAGCATGTGCAACGGATCGGTGTGCGGATCGCCCCTCCAGCCGAGCAGTGTATGCCAGAGATGACCGCTATTATGGGAAGAAATATCAACACCGGGATAACGGGTTTGCAACCAGCCGGTAAGCAGATAAATCGTCAGCGGAAAACCGTACATCTCGGCGAACAGCGCCACGATGAAGGCCGAGAACGCACTGAACGAGCGCCAGTCGCGCGGCGTTTTTGGTTTGGTGAAGCTGAATGCAAAAATGATGAACACCAGCGAGTTAATGATGACCAGCGACCACAGGCCATAAGCGTTTTCCGTGAAGTTCATTTTTCGCTCCTATCAGTATCATGCCCGCCGTGTCCGCCATGCATGAACAGATGCATCAACGGACAGGCCAGCAGCAACAGAAATGGCAACGCGCCCAGCAGATGAGCACGGTGTTCGGTAAACAGAAAAAATGCAGCAATCGCCAGAAATGCAACGAGAATCCAGTTGTATCCCTTTTGCGCACAACTGCGCCCGTCAGGTTCGTCCTGCTTCATCACGCTCTCCTTTCAGGAAAAAGTTTACGTCCAAAAAAAACCTTGTTACATCTTCACCCTGTTTAGCCTGAGTGCATTCAGTATCACCGACACAGAACTGAAACTCATCGCTGCGGCGGCGATGATCGGCGAGAGTAGCAAGCCGAAGAACGGGTACAGCACGCCTGCCGCAATCGGAATGCCGAGTATGTTGTAGATGAAGGCAAAAAATAGGTTCTGGCGGATGTTGCGCATGGTGGCGCGTGACAGACGCAGCGCACGCACGATGCCGTTCAGGTCGCCCTTGATCAGCGTGATGCCTGCACTCTCCATCGCCACATCGGTTCCGGTGCCCATCGCGATGCCCACCTGCGCCTGAGCCAGTGCAGGCGCGTCGTTGATGCCGTCGCCTGCCATCGCCACGATGCGCCCCTCTGCCTGCAACTGCTTGACAATGGAGGCTTTCTGCTCAGGCAGCACTTCAGCTTCGATACGGTCTATGCCCAATTTTTTTGCAACCGCTTGTGCCGTGATGCGGTTGTCTCCGGTAAGCATGATGACTTGCACGCCTTCTTCATGCAGGGCGCGGATCGCCTCTGCCGTAGATGCCTTGACCGGATCGGCCACGCCGATCAGTCCCGCCGCCTTATTGTCGATTGCCAGCAACATCACCGTCTGTCCGTCGCTGCGCAGCGCCTCGGCACGGATGTGCAAGTCGCTTGCATCGATGTGTAATTCTTCAAAAAGTTTGAGATTGCCCAGCGCGATTGCCCTGCCCTCGACCGTGCCCGCCACGCCCTTGCCGGTGAACGATTTAAAATCACTGACTGTGTTGAGTGTTATTCCCTTTTTCTCTGCGCCGTTCACGATGGCTGCAGCCAGCGGGTGTTCGCTGGCGCGTTCCAGACTGGCGCCCAGCCGCAGCACCTCATCCTCTTCAAATCCGGCAAGCGGAATGACCGAAGTCAGTTTCGGTTTGCCCTCGGTCAGCGTGCCGGTCTTGTCCACTACCAGCGTGTTTACCTTTTCCATGATTTCCAGCGCTTCGGCATTCTTGATCAGCACGCCGGCCAAGGCACCGCGTCCGGTGCCGACCATGATGGACATCGGCGTGGCCAGTCCCAGCGCGCACGGGCAGGCGATAATCAGCACCGCCACCGCGTTGACGATGGCATGCGCCAGGCGCGGCTCCGGCCCAAAGAGTCCCCATACCGCTAGTGTGGCGAGCGCTGCCAGCACCACTGCCGGCACAAAATAACCCGCAGTGACATCGGCCAGCCGCTGGATAGGCGCGCGCGAACGTTGCGCCTCGCTCACCATATGCACAATCTGCGCCAGCAAGGTGTCTGCCCCTACGCGCTCGGCGCGCATCAACAAACTGCCGGTGCCGTTCACCGTGGCACCGATCAGCCTTGCATCTGTCGTTTTTTCCACCGGAATGGATTCGCCGGTGACCATGGATTCATCCAGCGAACTGTTACCTTCCAGCACCACCCCGTCTACCGGCACCTTCTCGCCAGGACGCACGCGCAGCACATCGCTAGGCTGCACTTGTTCCAGCGGAATGTCTTCCTCGTGTCCGTCAGCACGCACGATGCGCGCGGTTTTTGGTGCTAAGCCCAGCAGCAGTTTGATTGCGGCACTGGTCTGGCTGCGTGCGCGCAATTCCATCACCTGCCCCAGCAGCACCAACGCCATGATCACCGCAGCAGCCTCGAAATAAACCGGCACGGTTTCCCCCATGCTGCGCATTGCAGGTGGAAAATTCCCCGGCAGCAACATCGCAATCACGCTGTATGTCCACGCCACGCCGACACCGAGCGAAATCAGCGTGAACATGTTGAGACTGCGGTTGACCAGTGAAGCCCAGCCGCGCCGGAAGATCGGCCAGCCGCCCCACAACACAACCGGGGTTGCCAGAAAAAATTCCAGCCATTGCAACACCGTCATCGAAACGGAATCCGGTATGAATTGCGGTGCCAGATCGGATGCCATCGCCATCACGAACACCGGCAAGGCCAACGCCGCGCTTAGCCAGAAACGGCGCGTCATGTCATGCAATTCGGTATTGTCATCATCAGGTGCGTTGCGCGGCTCCAGTGCCATGCCGCAGATCGGGCAACTACCGGGTTCATTGCGCACGATCTCAGGGTGCATCGGGCAGGTATATTCGGTAGCACCTGACTTGGCCGTAACTGGTGCAATCGGTTCCAAGGCCATACCACACTTGGGACATGAACCCGGCGCAGGCTGGCGAATTTCCGGATGCATCGGGCAGGTGAATACACCTGCGATTTGAACGGTAGCCGTCACAGCCGGCTTAAGGTATTCAGTGGGATTTGCCTGAAACTTGGCCAGACACTTCACGCTGCAAAACAGATAAGTTTGTCCGCTCTCTACGAGGCGGTACGTGCTGTCGGCAGAGACTGTCATGCCGCATACGGGATCAGTTGCCATTGCATGCCCCTTTCCGGCGGTGGAAATTGCCTCAGTGAATCATTTGATCAACCATTTGAAGCTTCTGGGAGACTTGTCGCCTGCCAGACGTATTTGCAGTTCCATTGATCGTGGCTGCGGGACAACCGCCCTGAAGCGCAACAAGCCCTTGCGGTGATGGCCTCCGGGCGGCGCGCCGTCCCAGGCCAGCGGCAGGTATTGCTTGCCATCAACAATCAGCGTTGCAGACTTGGTCAAATCATCGCTCAAGGCCTGCGTATGGGTTTCCAGCGTCACCTCAAAAGTCCATGTTTTCGCATCCGCAGGAATAGCATGCAGCATGGTGGTTACCTTGATGTCCCGGTCATTGCTTATTTGCGCTGCCATCTCCACCGCATCGCATGTCGCAATGAGGCCGTTATGCACAAAGGCAATCAACGTTGCAAATGCCAAACTGCTCAAATATTATTTCAGCATTTTTTATGCTCCCGTGTAACGTTGATGACTTTAGGTATGATATAGAGAATACCGGCCACGTTAAAGGCAAGACCGACCCAGAACAACTCGATTTGATATTCTGCAACGATGGTGAGAAAGCCGGTGATGCCCAGAACAGGCAAGATATTGACCAGATAATGTGCGCAACAGGAAACCATTGCCGCAGTGGAGGTCGTGCCGGACACCGCTACCACCTTGCCTGATGCGCCATGTTGCCCGACAAGTTGCTTGAGGTAGGTGTAGAGACCGACCTGAATGCCGAATCCCAACGCAAGGGACACGAAGAAATACCAGAACTTTGTAAACTGCTCGAGTGTGAAATCCACCCCAGAAATCAGACTGACCACCGCAAAATAAATGGCGAGCAACAACACAAATGCACCCGCTCCAAATTGGATGGGTCTTATGGATAGAGCCGTCTCAGATTGTTGCTGCGTCATGCTGACCTCACATTCAGTCGAATATTCAAGGCGTCCAGTCGAATTCATACTAATGATTAAATTCCAGTGTGTCCATGCATTACTGACATGTCACCCGACTCATCCGCTCATTCGGTGCTTACCCTAATGCCTTCTTTAATAAATTCAACATACCATCCTCATGCATCACAACAGGTTCATAAACAGGTGACTTTTCTGTCGAAGGTGATTGCCCATGATTACAGGTCATTGTCCAACGACGCTGCAGGACATTTTTGCAATAATCATAGCGGCACGCACCGGGCCTTCCCGCAACAGCTAGGCTTAACATTTGACAGCTGCATTTATTCCCATGCGAGTTTTCCATAAATTTTCCTGTCGTTATTGAAATCCCCTAGAAATATTTTTTTATTATCACTTTTAGTGTTTTCTGCAAATATCCTCGATCGGATTGTCCAATCTCGCCGTATAGCGTGGCGGCGACAGTTATGAAGATACTAACTACTTCAGGATCAAAATGTCCCCCGGCTCCATCCTGTAAAATTTTTAATGTGTCATCAATCAACAAGGGGGCCTTGTAGGGCCGTTTGGACATCAATGCATCGAACACATCCACCACGGCAAACAATCTTGCGGCAAGCGGAATCTCCTTACCATGAATGCCATGTGGGTAGCCGCTGCCATCGAATTTTTCATGATGGAAAAGCACCACGTCCCGGGCGCGCTTCAGCCAAGTGGAATCCTGGATAATCTCGCCGCCAAATATCACATGTCGTTTCATAATCTCAAACTCATCCGCAGTCAGTCGCCCCGGTTTCAGTAGTATCTGATCCGGAACTCCAATTTTTCCGACATCGTGCAGAAAAGCACCAACAATCAGCGATTCGATGCTATCTCGATTCAGGTTCATTGTTTCGGCAAGCCTGACCGAATACAGCGTCACCCGGTAATTATGCGTATCGGTATCGGCATCTCTTTTTGCTATAGCGCTACCCAATGATTGCAATAATTCAAGGTTCGAATCCAAAAGCGATTGAGACAGGGACTCGGACCGCCGCGTCAATCCAAGTAAAACGGGGTAAAGCAAGATTAAAATCAAAATCACCGCAACGAAAGAAGTCAGTGTTGCATTGCGCGCCTGATGTTTTCTTGCATATTGCGTTCCAACATCAAGACGATAGACGCCTTCAAAATACACTTCCTTCACACGCATCGAATCAAGCAGTGGTATGAGCACTTGCACGAAATCTTCATCCTCATTCGTTAGCCAGTTATAGTGTTGCTTGCCTGGCTTTGGAAAAACATGCTGATGCGCTTACACAGTACTTCGAAGACTGCCGGCCTCCATCCCCCATGCTTCCATCAATGATTTTCCGGATGAATCGAAAATACGGATACCTGCAAAGCTGGAGTTCTCCAATAGTTTGGCAAGTTCAAGCTGACTCATTTGAGAGTCCGCCGCAACCAGTTTCCGCATTTCAGGGGAATCGAAATGTCTGGCACTTGCCGCAGCTTGTTCAAAGGCCATCTTTTCGACTCTCCAGTTTTCCAGATAAAAAACAAGTGTGCCGACAAGTACGCTGATCAATATGCCTGATACAAAAAATCTTGTAAGCAGATAACGATGGAGTTCTCTGGAATTATTGGGAATGGCTGCAAACATGATTTTCTGCAATGCCTCATTTCAAATTTATTTGAATCTGATTGATAGTTGACTTGCTGGCTTTGTCAAAAAAGCCGACATATCAATTCAAACGGGGAAAAAATGTACGCCAAAATATTGTTCATCCTGGCGCACACTGAAACACGTAATTTAGTGCTTCTCTTTCAAGTGATCGTGCATAGGCATGTCTTTAGGCATGGATTCACGATGACTCTTACCGCTCGCAGTGCTTCCGACAGGCATGCCAGTTTTCTCTTCCATATGACTGTGTCTTTTCACAGGCTTTTTTGCCTCTGCCTTTTCAGTCTTAACTGTCTCAGTTTTTTCCGTTCCGGTGTTGGTGTCGTGAACATCAACGGCAAATGCCGTTACATTGAAAACAGAAAATATAACCAAAGTGGCAGCAAGCAATGTAGATTTAAGTTTCATTTTATTCTCCGAATGGTGGTGGTTAAAAAATATGCTGTAACAAAAATTATTTAAACGCGCATCGACACCTCCTTTCAATAATTAGGTCGCTGGATAGCTGTTTTCAGCCGGTAACTGATCAATTTCCACTTCCGCAGCCAGCCAGTTTTCTAAATCACAACCGCATTTGAACCCACCTTTCTCGGCGAGGTGATAAGCAGCAATCTCAACATATTGCCGCCGTTGCGCTTCAGACAGATTGATTACGGTTTCAGCTTTGCTGCTCTTGGTTTTGGTTTTGGTTCTCATGATTTGTCTCCTTCATATAAAAGTTGGTTCGATGGCTAACGCTCAATCCTGTCCTTACTCAGAACGGTCAGACTGCGGTTCGATTGCACTGCATCGCCAATCTAATGTGATGAGAACTACTGCCGCTCCCACGGTCATCGCCATGCTCCATGCCACCATGCCACCATGTAGAACCATACAACCGTTCAGTGCCAATATAGTTACTACCAATATGATTGTTCTACCTATCCTATTCTCCTTGCTCCAAGTTAATGACAACGACAAAATTTAATGCGTGTGATCATGTTCATGCCCACTGGCAGCGAGCTTTTCGGTAGCACGCTTGCCCCATCCATTTACCGCTTTCATCGCGCTAATCCTTGTGCGACGGCGTTCCCGGCGCATGGGTATGCCCAGCCTTTTTGTGTGCGGTGCCTGCGCCGTCCGTGGCGGAAGTTTTGCCACCCGGCTCCGCATCATGCGTAGACTCGCTATTCGCAGTGTCATCGTGGCTATGGGCATGAACATCCTCATGAGGCGTTGCTTCACCCTGCATGAATATGTCGCTGTGTTCTCCGCCGTGTTCATGGGTATGTTCCTCAGGCGCAGGCAAGGACATCACACCCAAGCCATGCCGATAGACTACCTCGCCACCATGCCAGGCAGCACTGACCACTAGCAACCATACCGCGACCAACAAAGCTAGAAAACTTGGCGAGGGCACCGTATGAGAACGACCGCGCCACACATCCCAAGCGGCAAGCAGCGCCAGCGCGCCAAGAGCGACAAGTGCCCAATTACGATGGATCGTCATGGCCAGATGCCCCGCTTCGTCATGTTCAACACTGTTGTAAGCCAGCCAGCCGAACACCGCTGCGATACAGGCAAAGATAACTGCCGCCCACAACATCCAGCGTCCCGTCATCAGGCATTGCGCCGTCAATGAGTGGTTTTTAAATATCGTACCAGCGCCAATAAAAGCCACTGCAGCCGTAGAAAAGGCAATCGGGAAATGTACTAATACCGGATGCCAATTTGGAATAATTTCAATCATTACTGTCCTTTTAAACTCCTGCTAATAGATTCGTTATTCGACTGAAAACACATATGGATCTTTCCCATCTTTCGGCACAGCGTAAACAGTCAATGTTCCCTTTTTCATCTCTCCCATACCTGGTGAATTCATCTTCATACCAGGCACACTGATGCCGATTATGGCTGGTTTCTCCTTGAGCAGTTTACGAATGGCACTGACTGGAACATGCCCCTCAACCACATAACCATTGACCAATGCCGTATGACAACTAGCGGCATGTGACATGCCATAATTCTTCTTAATGGCATCCATGTTTGATTCATTTTCTGTTTTCACCGTAAATCCGTTTTCACGCAGATAGTCCACATACTTTTCGCAACAGCCGCATGTTGGGCTTTTGTAAACTGTCATCGCCGTAGCGGCTTGTGCGGCACTTATACTTGTGAGTACGAATATCAGGAAGATCATTAGTTGTTTAAGAATTTTCATATTGTTCCTTTGGCTTATTGCTAATGAATGTTATGCGTGTCACTTCACGTTGTTTGATCAAGGCATAGATCACCGGAATCACCAGCAGCGTTAATATGGCTGATGAAATCATGCCGCCGACCATCGGTGCTGCGATGCGGCGCATCACTTCAGAACCTGTTCCCGTACTCCACAGAATGGGCAACAAGCCTGCCATGATCGCCACCACGGTCATCATCTTGGGGCGCACGCGCTCCACTGCACCGTGCATGATAGCTGTGTGCAGATCGACGGCGTTCGGTTGACGGCCTTCATCAGAGCAACGTGACTGAACGTCCTGCCACGCCTGCTCCAGGTAGATCAACATCACCACCCCCGTCTCCGCTGCCACACCCGCCAGTGCGATAAAGCCAACCGCCACGGCGACGCTCAAGTTGTAATCGAGCAACCACAGCAGCCACACACCTCCGACCAGCGCAAACGGTACGGATAGCATCACCACCAAAGATTCGGTGACGCGTTTAAAATTGAGATACAGCAACAGGAAGATGATCAGCAACGTGATGGGAATGACGATCTTCATTTTCGCGGCAGCACGTTCCATGTATTCGAACTGCCCGCTCCAGGTCGCGTAATAACCGGGTGGGAATTTCACCTGTGCGGCAACTGCTTTCCGCGCATCTGCCACGTAAGAGCCGATGTCACGATCACGTATATCCACAAAAATATAAGCGGAAAGCAGCGCATTCTCGGTGCGGATAGCAGGTGCACCTTTGCTAAGACTGACCTTGGCAAGTTGTCCGAGTGGAATCTGAGCACCCTCCATGGTTGGCACCAGCACTTCGTGGGCAATCTGTTGCGGATCGCTACGCAATTCGCGCGGGTAACGTACCGTCACGCCAAAACGTTCCCGTCCCTCAACCGTCGTCGTAACCATCTCACCACCCAGGGCGGTAGAAATGACTTCCTGTAAATCACCGACGCCAATCCCGTAACGTGCTAGGGCAATGCGATCCGGTTCGATGTCAAGGTAGAAGCCGCCCGTTAATCGTTCGGCAAAAGCACTAGTGGTGCCAGGAACCTTTCTGACCACCGCTTCTATTTCCTTAGCGAGCCGCTCCATTTCATCCAGATTTTTACCAAACACCTTGATGCCTATCGGCGTGCGAATACCGGTTGCCAGCATATCGAGACGCGCCTTGATCGGCATCGTCCACGAATTTGCCACACCGGGAAATTGTAGTGCTTTGTTCATCTCGCCGATCAGTTTGTCGATCGTCATTCCAGATCGCCACTCCTCCTGCGGCTTTAAGTTGATGACCGTCTCAAACATCTCCAATGGTGCAGGATCGGTTGCCGATTGCGCGCGCCCAGCCTTGCCATATACGGATGTCACTTCAGGAAAGCTCTTGATAATCTTGTTCTGCGTCTGCAACAATTCCGCCGCCTTGGTCACCGACATGCCGGGCAAGGAGGCTGGCATAAATAACAACGTGCCCTCATTGAGCGTTGGCATGAACTCGCTACCCAATCGGGTAGCGGGATAGGCTGACAATATCAAAACCAGTGCAGCAACGACGATGGTCATTTTCTTGTGTTTCAGCACCGCAGCAATAAGCGGACGATAGCCCGTGATTAACCAACGGTTTAGCGGATTTTGCGCCTCTGGTTTGATGTTTCCGCGTATGAATAGCAACATCAGCACCGGCACCAGTGTGAGCGAGAGCAACGCTGCGCCCGCCATGGAAAAGGTTTTGGTGAAAGCCAGCGGAGAAAACATTCGTCCTTCTTGCGATTCCAGCGTAAATACTGGCAAGAACGATACGGTGATGATGAGCAGCGAAAAGAACAGTGCCGGTCCGACTTCCTTGCACGCCGCAATCATCGCTTCTGTGCGCGATTCACCTTCTTTTACCCGCTCCAGATGTTTGTGTGCATTCTCGATCATCACGATAGCCGCATCTACCATCGCGCCGATGGCAATGGCAATGCCGCCCAGACTCATGATATTGGAGTTCAGCCCCAGCACGCGCATCGCAATGAAAGAAATTAAAACACCGACAGGCAGCATCACGATGGCGACCAACGCACTGCGTGCATGCATCAAGAACACCATACACACCAGTGCGACAATTAAACTTTCTTCCAGCAGCGTGCCTTTTAATGTTTCAATGGCGCGATGGATCAAATCGGAACGGTCATATACTGAAACAATCTTTACGCCTTCCGGCAAACCGGGAGCGATTTCAGCGATCTTTTCCTTGATGTTGTGGATGACTTCTAATGCGTTTTGCCCATAGCGCGCCATGACGATGCCTGATACGACTTCACCCTCGCCGTTTAACTCAGTCAGTCCGCGCCGTTCATCCGGCCCCAGTTCGACACGGGCAATGTCGCGCAGCAGCACAGGGGTGCCTCGCTCGGCTTTAACGACCAGATTCTCGATGTCACTCTTGCCACGCAGATAGCCACGCCCGCGCACCATATACTCGGTCTCGGCCATCTCCACCACGCGCCCGCCAACATCGCGGTTCGAGTCACGGATAATCTGTGACACTTTGCTCAAAGGAATACCATAAGCGCGCAGTTTCACTGGATCGACTGTCACCTGATATTGCTGTACAAAACCACCGATGGAAGCGACTTCCGCCACACCGTGTGCCTTGGTGAGTTGATAGCGCAGATACCAGTCCTGCATGGTGCGCAGCTCGGCCAAGTTATGTTTTTCGCTCAGCACGGCGTACTGATACACCCAGCCCACCCCGGTTGCATCCGGCCCCAGTTGCGGCGCGACATTTTTAGGCAGTCGTCCCGCGATACTGTTGAGATATTCCAACACCCGGGAGCGCGCCCAATAGATGTCGGTGCCATCCTCGAAAATCACATATACAAACGATGCGCCAAAAAACGAGAAGCCGCGCACCACCTTGGATTTCGGCACCGCCAGCATCGCGGTGGTGAGCGGATAGGTGACCTGATCCTCAACCACCTGCGGAGCTTGTCCGGAATACTCAGTGTAAACAATTACCTGCACATCGGATAAGTCAGGCAGGGCATCCAGTGGCGTTTTGAGTACCGCATAAATGCCCGCCAAGGTAACAAACAAGGTTGCCAGAATAACCATAAAACGGTTTCGAGCAGACCAATCGATGATGGAATTTAGCATCTTAATGTCCCTCGTGTTGCTGCGGCGCAAGCGCTTGCAACTTGGTAATCACCCATTCATCGGGTTTTCGCTCGACGAGTTCGAAGGTGATCTTGCTACCTGGTTTGATACCGGCGGCCAATGAGGAATTAGTCAAAGCGAAGTCCATGGTCATGCCGAGCCAGCCCAGTGATTTGATCGGCTCATGGGTGATGCTCACAGAACCATCCTCATTGATGCCGTTCAGGATGCCTGCTGCCTGATGACCTATTGTTGCAGGATTTTTCTTTGGCGCTGCAGGAGTTGCATGCGCTGAGTGATCTTCTGCGACGGGTGTAGCCCCGCCATGTGCTGCATGACCACCAAGACCACCCAACGCCGCTTTGAGGTTACTTTCCGCATCGATCAGGAACAAGGCCGAAGTAACTACCTGCTCCCCCTCTACAAGGCCATCCAGTATCTCGACATAATCGTTGCTGCGGCTACCCAATTTGACAGTGCGCGGCGCAAAGCGGCCTTGTGCTAATTGCACCAGCACCACCTGACGCATGCCACTGTCTATCACCGCCGAAGTTGGCACCGTCAGCATCCGAGTATTACTGCCTACGGGCAACGTCACGTTGGCAAACATGGATGGCTTAAGCAAACCTTGTGGATTGGCAATCTCCACGCGTACTTGCACGGTGCGCGTCGCGGAATTCAAAGTCGGATAGACGAAGGCGACTTTTCCCTTGAACAACTTATCCGGGTATGCACCGATACTGACCTGTGCGTCACTACCTGTCTTTACCTGCCCGATATCCTGCTCGTTGATGTCTGCCAGCACCCACACTTGAGACAAGTCGGCGATCTGATACAACGTCTCTCCCGGCATGAAGCGCATGCCCTGTACGGCCTTTTTTTCCAGTACGATGCCCGATACCGGCGCGTAATAGGTCAAGCTGCGTCTGGATTTTCCGGTGGTTAATTGCTTTATTTCTCCCGGCGTAATATCCCAGTTTTTCAGGCGTACCAGACTGGCATCAGCCAGTTGCTTCATGCCCGCTTTAGTTTCTTCATCTGCATTTTCAAGTTTTGCTTCGCCTTGTGCGGCAATCGCGTATTCGCGCTGCGCCGACACCAGTTCGGGGCTGTACACATCAAACAACGCCTGTCCACGGTTAACAGTCTCTCCGGTGCTGTTTACATAAAGGTGTTCCACCCAGCCCTCAAATTTCGGCGCGATGGTATAGGTACGGCGTTCGTCGATTTCAACGCGTCCAGTGGCCTGTATGGTTTTGTTTAAACCGCGTAGCGTGGCTGCTTCGCTTTTTACGCCGAGTTTTTGCACTTTTTCAACACTAATATTGACACCACCCTCCTCCTGAACAGCATCACCGTCATACACCGGTACGTAATCCATCCCCATCGCATCTTTTTTGGGTACCGGCGAGGTATCCGGCAAGCCCATCGGATTGCGGTAATAAAGAATCTTGCGTTCCACCTTTACGGCATCGGCTGTAGCCGGCGCTGTCACCCCGGAGAAGCGCTTTCCCAAGCTATAGCTGCCAGCCGAAATAATCGAAACAACGACGATAATTGACACTAATACTATGATTTTTTTCATAACTCTTCTCCAATCAGGCGTTCTATTTCAGCTAGGCGCAATTGCGCGTCATACTGCGCTTTGATGCGTTGTTGGCGCGCTTTCAGTATTTGACGCTGCGCATCGAGCAGTGTGGAAAAATCAAGTTTGCCAGTCTCATACCCACTCAGCGCAGATTGAAAACTCAGCTCAGCTTGAGGTAGAAAACGCGTAGCGATGAGTGTCTCGGTACGCTGCGCGGTCTCAAGACCGGATACACTTTCCGATAATTCCGACAACACTTGATTGAGCAGAGATGCTTGACGCGCAGCGGATGCGGCCATCTTCGCTTCCGCTTCATGCTCCTGAGAACGGCGCGATTCCTGTTGCAACGGAATATTGAATTCAACCATCAGATCCCAGCTTTTTACAGTACTGCCGCTCTGCGTCGGGGCGACACCAAGGGTAAATCCGGGATAACGATTTTTATAGGTCAGGTCGCGGTTCTGCTGGGCTTCGTTGACGCTCGCATCAGCCACTTGCAGCTGCGGATTGTGCGCACGCAGCCTATCTTCCAGCGACGTAAGTCGTGCTGAGGCGGGAATTGGACGCAATTGCAGCGGCTCCGCCAGATCTGCATTGGCAGGACGCGACAGTAGATTGTTCAGGCTTGCATGCACATGATGCTGTTCATTGTCCAATTCAATCAGCATAGTTTGCAAATCAGTTTGTTCGATTTGCGCGCGTATCACTTCCTGCTGTGTACCCAGCCCGTTTGCATAGCGAGTTTGCGCGATTTTTTCCAGGCGCTTAGTTAAATCCAATGTTGCACGGGTCAGTCTGATACTGTCCGACAGGTAGTAATGCATCGCATAGGCAGTTTTTATTTTCCCACTCAAATCCACCCATGCAATGGCAGTTTGTCCGCGCGCCCCGGCAACTTGTGCTTCGGCTATTCCTCTCTGTAAATCGAGCTTGCCGAACCACGGAACGCTTTGCATCAGCAAATAACGCGTACCGCCTACCTGTGACGGCAACAAGCTCGGCGGTTTATTCGTGCCTTGATTAGTAATGTCCATCAACTCGGTACGCAGCACCGGATCAGGCAATGCACCGGCGGGTTGCACGCGCAGCGAGGCGGCCTCGGCCTCATATCGCATCGCAGTCAGAGCCGGATTGTGTTCGCGCGCATAACTCAATAAACCATGTAAGTCTGCACCTAAAGGTGGCTCTGCAGCTATTGCCGCAAAGCTTGAGGCGCAGCCAATCAGCATTGAAATCAGATTTTTCATATTATTCCTCACGGACTCGTAACGAGTTACGCTGCAAATCCGTCTTTGTTATTGCACCAGTGAGAATGATCAGCAAACCACGAGCATTGGTATTAACAAAATGTGTGCGTGCGTCAAACTGGTAAAACAAGGGCGAACGCAGACGCTTAAAGACTAAGGACGAGCTAGAGTCAGATCAATTTACGAAACTGGTAGACGGAGTCGTCCTGTAGATCACTAAGCGAGAGGTGGAGGAACGACAGGTGTGGAGGTGATGGAATGATACGAGAATAAATAGGGCGTGACCGAAATGGCAGATTGCAGAACTTCTAGGTTCTTGATTGCCTGCACACCCAAATACCCGCTGCATGCCAGATGGCAGACAGCACAGGCGGTGCAGGATGTTCCGTCCTGATCGTTGTTGGGTGACTGATCATGCGACATCGCGTGTTGATGTTCATCCATATCTTGCATCGTATCCATGCCAGCTTCATGGCACGAGCCATTCTGTATTTGCATCGATACGCTTGCCGCCAGCGCTCCACCGCTAAACAGTGGCAGCCAGATGGCTAAAAGCACAGCGATAAATTTTCGTATAAAACTGGACATGCTCTTATTTTTTCAGAGAAGGAGCTAAATGTCAAGATATCTGCTTACGTGGCATACCAGTCATTAAAAATCCTCAGCAATTGAGATCTGTTTTGGTTTCCTGTCCTTGCCTTTTTATTTACCTTACTTTATAGTAAGGATATAAAGTAAGGTATAGATATGTCAACTGCAACCATAACCAGTAAAGGTCAAATTACCATCCCAGCCATTGTGCGCGCTGCGCTTGGTGTAGAGGCTGGTGATCGAGTCGAGTTTGTTCAAGTTGAGCCTGGGCGATTTGAGTTATTTGCATCTACGCAGCCTGTGAGTGCCTTGAAAGGCTTGGTGAGAAAACCGACCACGCCAGTAACGGTTGAAATAATGAACGAGACAATCGCAGAGCGCGGAGCATCATCAAAATGATCGGTTTGGATACCAATGTTCTCGTTCGCTATATTACTCAGGACGACCCGGTGCAGTCGCCCAAAGCAACGCGACTGATTGACTCGTTATCTGCGGATGATCCGGGCTACCTTAGCCTTGTTTCGGTGGTGGAACTGGTCTGGGTGTTGATGGGATGCTACTCATCATCCAAGGCTGAGATTTGTGTTGTGCTGGAAACGTTGTTGCGCACCAAAGAAATTATCGTTGCGAATGCCGACATTGTTTGGAGAGCTTTGCGACTATTCAAGGCTAATAACGCTGATTTTTCGGACTGCTTGATTGAGCGTTCTGCCAGCGATGCTGGATGTGGCTATACAGCGACATTTGACCAAGGTGCTGTCAAGAATTGCGGGATGAAGTTAATCGACTAAATTGCTATTGGCACAAAGGAGATAAAAAATGGAAATCTTGATTTTATTGGTGTTCGCTATTGGTGCTGGCACGATTATTTACTACATTGGCAAAGGCGCGGTTGGGTTATATCGCAAAGCTTTTGGATTGCAGAAGGGCGCTGACGCAATGCAGACTAATAGCTTTGCGGCGCAAGACGGATCTGGCGAAACAGGCTGGTTTGGCCTTCCGAAATACCGTGATGTGATCGTGCCAGACAAACATCACTACGCAACAGTTGTTTACATGGACAGCCCGGTTAAACAGTATTTCTATGACTTGATGGCTGGGTGGAAACTCGTAATCGAAGATGGCGCTATCAAGCTTGGATTGAGTTTTCTGTTCTTTTTCGCATTAGGTGCGATGGTGTCTTTTGTGTGGATGCTGATCATTGTAATTTTAACCATGTGGTTTTTGCTTTGGACATCCCCTAGCGCAATGAGGGCGACCAGAAGGTCGGCAGAAATGTCAAAAAACCTCACCGCTGATGATTGGCGGCAAGTGTACCGTGAACTGGATGAGTCAAGAGAACGCGAAGATAAAATGACAAGAGCGTTTAGGCGAAGCGGCATCGGTCATCGCTGGCAATACCCAAGATGAATGGTTTGGGGCGGCAAATGACGCCCTACCGCCCTTTTTTATTTCTTGTTTATCGTGTCCGCAATCTTGTTGCCAAGGTTGTTAGCTTTGTTTGCCACATCAGATACAGCTTCAAGCGTAGCGTTGTTGGTATTTTCTACCGCTTGAAGCACAGGCTGAACGGCTGGGTTGTGCGCCACACCTTCTTCACCTGATAACCCTTTGGCTATTCCGCCACCGGCTATTGCGCCACTTATCATGCCAACCCCTTGTACGGTACTGGCAGTTCCAACATCGGCCTCAGCTCCTTTGCGCGCAGCGCTCCTTTCGATATTTTCTTTGGCTTTATCGGCTGCTACTTTGGATACGGCTGTTGCTTCAGGTGCTGCCGCTGTTTCGGCTTTGAGCACACCGCCTTCGGCCTTGGTTGCCTGAGATGCTACGCGCTCTTCCGTTTTGGCGGCAACTTTCAGCGCGGTTGCCTGTGCAACATCTCCTGCTTCCCTGCCTAGAATTTTTCCACCGACATTACCAAGAAGTTTGCCGCCAGCCCCACCCCCAACCGTCAACCCAACCGCAACCGCAGTTCCCACGATGTTCTCAGTGAGCGTTCCTGTATTCTGATCCGCAACTGGCTTCGCTACACCAGCGTCATCTGGAATCAGCCCTGCCCTATCCGCAAGTTTAGTTGCGTCTGACCCAAGCGCGACCGGCAATGCATTCGCGGCAGCTCGCCCAAGATTGCTTCCCTTGGTTGGGTCGGTGGAATTTTCTGCGCTGGTCTTGATCGGCTCCCCTTCTTCCTTAACATTCCCTTTGCCGGCGCCGATTGCGGCAGTGGCTTGCCCTGTCATTGCCTGCACTTGACCTGTCACATTGTTGGCTGGCGCAGTGCCGGGGGCAACGCCAGCAGTTGCTTGCAGCCTCCCTACTTCCTTGTTATTTTTCGCATCAAAAGCTGAAACTGCTTGAGTGCCAGGCACAGTGGCTTGGTTTTGTTCGTGCTGGGCTGCTACCCCGTTGGTTGGTGCTGGCATGGTTTTTTCGATCTCTGGGACTAACTTTTCATCCGAGAATTTTTGAGCGTACTGGCTCAAGCTTTCTGGAGCATAACGAGACATCGCTTCAACATCGTTGGCTGTGAAAGTTTTCCCGGATGTCGGATTGTTTTGTCCTCTAATCCAATCCATGAACTCGTTCATGTGATTTGTATCGTAGCTCGCCCCCATTTCTTTGGTGCGGATCGCGGCCTCTTTGAAGGCAACTGCTTTTTCATGGCTGGCTTGGGCAGATTGCACATTCGACAAACTGTTATCAAGACTGCTTCTAACCCCTGTCGCTGCCCTCACGGTTGACTCGTCACCCTGTGTAAAACTTGAGCTATGCGCTGCGGTGTTGGTCTTGGTGACCGCCTCTTTGTAGTCCTTCTTATTTGCCAACTCGTGGGCTAATTTTTGTGTTTGTGATGTTGCCGAACTACTTGTTCCTTTGGTTTCGACACCGCCCGATACGGTTGCGCCGCCAAATGGAGTATTCAACCCACCCGATGCCTCTGCTCTGGCGAAGGCCGATACTTGTGCCATCTGCGTTTGGTTTAAGCCATGCTCCTTGGCAAACTTATCTGTCAATGCCTGTTCCTGTCCAAACGAGGTCATAAACTGCGCCGCACCTGTTAATGTGTCACCGGTTGAGGCATTGGTGCTTTTCCCGTGACCTCTTTCAAAAGAAGAAGTGGCACTACGGGCTGCGGTCATGCTGTTGGAGGCTGTTGTCGTGTCGGCAAGTGCGGCTCTTTCCGAATTTTCTGAAGCTGTTTGAAGCGAACCAGATGTTCTCCCGCTCAGACCAACCTTAGCCCCGATATTTTGAAATGCGGCGGTATTGTTAACCAGATGGGTTGCTTTGCCATTTTCCATACCGTAGAAGTTACCTACATTGTCCGCGCCAGTAGAGCTAAATCCACCTTGACGGATCGTTGGACTTGCACTGTATTGCATCATGCTTAAATTATCGGCTGACTGATTACCCAGAGAGGCATTACCCATCTGCGTATTCCCTGCCGACATGCCAGAGGCAATTCTCTCGGCTTCACGCGCTGGCGTAGTCATCCCCGCAATTGCCTGTGCGCCTACATCCCCGCCCTTTACGATTGCTGCTGCGATGGCGGGTATCGCCGTGGCGGCGATCATGCCGGCGATGGCCTCATCGCTAATGTAAGCGTTGTTCACCATGCTGTATTGCGACATGGACAAACCAAGCCCGCTGGTCATTGCCGCTAGGTCTTGCGCGTGCATTGTCATCACAAGGTGCATGACAGCATAAAGCGGTGGCCACAATTGCACCCACACAAGGCTCATTACATAGCCCTTCAATACCAACCCACCTTTATGCCCCGCCAGCAATACCAGCAACATGATGATCGGAAAAACCGAATACTGCACAATCTCCACGATGTTCTTGACCTTAGGCATGGTGCTTTCCGATAGCTTGGACATCATTTTGTAACTGTCGGAGGTTGAGCGTATGGCTTGCGCCTGAGCCAGGTTTGCCGCCGCACCTGCCGCATCGCCGATCTGTGCTGGCAGCAGGTACTGGGCATCAATCATAAAATTGCTCATGGCTGTTTGTTTCACCGTATCCATTGCGGTTTTAGAGATCCCCAGCATGTAGTTGGTGCTGGTCTGAATCGCGCTTTGCACGGCAGCATTGGCGGCAGCGGTTGGTAATCCTGGATAAAGCCGATTGCCCAGCGTATTCATTTGCTGCGTATTGACCGCGAGGATTTGCGTGGTCAAAAATCCGTATGCGCCATCGCAGCCATACGTTCCTGCAACCGTTGTTGAACCTGGAACAGCGCGAATTGTGACGAGCCTACCCGGATTGGTTCTGCCGTTGAGATAAGTCCAGATGTCGTTCGTTTTTGCCATGTCTGAGGCGACGATGTAGCCTGTAGCATATTCTGGCACCACGCATTCCCGATAAAACTCCATGAGGTTGCTGGTCAAAATCGAATTATCGAACTTGGTGTGCAGTATTTCTTGCTGAACGCGATGCCCCCACAGTGTGCCGTTGCTGCGGAACTGGATGTCGGCTGGTAGTGAAAAGGTTGTCTCAAACGTTCGGGTTAACCAATCCCCGACATGACTAACCGAGTGTGCAAAAGAGGCAAGGCCAATGGGCACGTTGGCCACAGTAACGGAGGGCTGGTTCCCGGTTCGGTCGGTTATCACCACGCTGACTTTAGGGACGAGCAGCATTCCATTGAATACGGCCAGCATTATGACCCACCGCCCAAAGTCGGGTAGCTGACTGAATCCTGCAAGCACGGCCATTGCCATTGAAAGCAGCCCCACCAAAGCAATGGTGCGCATGAGGCCAAGATAATCGCTGCTACCCACAATTGCAGCCACTGCGTTGAACACCAGCTGTAGCTCCCTGACATTCCAGTAGGAAAATATCTCAAACGTAAACATTAACGTTCATTCCCAAACACGGTCATCGAAGTAAAGGCTTGTGCAGGAATACCGGCAACCATTGCCTGGTGCATGAGCTGTATTTGCCTTTCCAGTTGCGCTTCCTGTTGCACCTTTGCGTATTCCGCAAGACGTGATGCTTGAAGATTGCCGTTCAGTAGTGTGAGCCTATCATTCAGTTTTTGCAGTGCGTCTTGCGCGTCTTTGGGTGCAGAGCCGTTCTGTGAATTAGCCATGATTTGCGCTGCCGTTTTGAGGATGTTATTGATATAGGCATAGGCAACGTCCACAGCAATCAGTCTTTTGTACGCATCAATAAATCCGGGATTGACGGACGCGCTGGTGGAGATCATTTTCCAGACTGGGATCGCGGAGGCATCGACCAGCTTAAAATCGCTGATCGTTTGCGGACCGCGACTAATCACGTTATTCCTCAAATTGTCCAGCTTGGTCGCAATTCGATTGATAAACGGCGTGACCGCGATACTACCAACGGTAGGATGAAGGCAATCCACCGCTGTGTCGCAAGTGAACAGGTTGATTGGCGAGGTTACGCCATCGTTGTAACCGATAAAGTCGTTTAACTCCACCCCCGTCGGATCAACGTAATGCCAGCTTGCGCTTGTACCACCATTCGCGGCGTTTACTGCTGGATTTGGCGGGTCAATAATGATCGTGCCCGTCATGCTCATAATAAAAAGTTTGTCTTGATTATCCAATCCGGTGCTTTTGCTCAAGGCCATCCAAACCACATTACCGGGTCTGTATTGATCTTTTTTGGAAGGGTCTAGTGCAATGGCCGCATCCTCCGCGAGTCGCTTTGCTGCTGCGCTATCTCGTGAGGTCTTCCATGCATCGTATGAATCCGGCAGCATATTTGAAACAGCTCCCGCCACATGACCAAACATATCCGATGAACTTTTGGATAGATCAGAACCAAATAGCGCGGGGATACCTTCCGCCATCTTGCAGGAGTTGACATTCATTCCGTTGACCTTGTTGGCAACATCCTGCAAATACTCGAACAGACTTGCCATTTCAGGCATGGACGACTTGATGGCCAGCAGGAATGCGTAGCTGATTGAAGTGCCGATGTTCTGGAACAGTGCTGTAATCGCAGCTTTGTTGATAAACGAAAACGAACCTGCTGTCAGGTCAATCCCACCGCAGCCGATATTCAGCGATGGCGGTGTCATCTGCACTAGCTGGTAGCTCTTGACGGGTGATCTGGCGTAAAAGCCGCCCGCCGAGTATCCGTTCATCGTCTGCCCCTTGTAAGACGACGGCGGTGTGGCATTTGAGTACCCACCCATACTATCGAACCAACTCTGCATTCCTGTTCCGACGTTAGCGTTGACAGGCGCAGAAATGAGACAGGTAGCAGCAAGCACAGAAATAAGCAACTTGTTGTAGCGCATGATGAAATCCTTTTAGAGATCGCCGGGTTTGGTTTGAGTCAACACATAAATCCGCTCAACGAAGTCCTGCAACGACAACACGCCCGAACCCAGAATGACCATTTTGTGTGTTTTGACATTACCGAGCACAAACAGCGGCACGGCATCTACCCCCAGCTTTGCGGATAGACCGTTGTCTTTAACCGAGGGAGGCAACCCGTCAATCGTTGATCCATCCAAACTGATCGGTAAAATTGTCATATCGTATTGGCGGGTAATCCATTGCAAGGTCGGCACCATGTGCTTGCAATAGGGGCAATCACCCCGAAAGAAGAAGAATATCCCCCACTCTTTGGCAAGGTCGGCCATCGTGTTGTTTTGCCTGGCATCCCGGTCTCGCGTTGCCACCTTGATGGCGGAGTTATTCATTGGATTTTTAAGTTCAAAGTTCAGCTCGGCGGATTGCCACAGGACACGCCGCCATATATCCGCAAAATAGCTGGCACGGTCGATTTCAACCTTCTGCGCGGCCATGTACGATTTGATGTTTTCTGCGGTGGGATGCACCACGGCCAGCGCGCGCTTGGCATCAAGGTCTTTGCGTATTTTCTCCAGCTCTTCGACAGCGAGCTCTTCTTTGGTCTTTACCGATTCTTCAGGTGTGCTGATTTCTTTGGGTTTCTTGACTGGCCGTGCTGCTTCTTCACAGTACCAGTTAAACTTTTCCTGACCATGACACGCCCATGCAGATGAATATTCCATGCCTGATGGATAATCTCGTCCTTCCAGCGCGAACAATGAGGTCGGCACTAACGCGGCCATCAAAATAAGCAAAGTTGGGATAGCCAGGCGCATGAGTTACTTCTTGCCCAAGGCCAGCTCAGTGACGCGCTGTGTGTAATCGTAGGTGGTGCCGGGTGAATCTTTGATAATCGCAGCCGAGTTGATGAGAGTACATCTGCACTCGCCTGCTACCTGGGTAAGCGCGGCATCAAGCTGTTTGCCAAAGCGCGAAGCGGACTCAATGATTTCCGTTTGCGCTGTCTGATCCATGCCGGGCTTCATTTGCGCGGCCAATCTCTTTTGTTGCGAAGTGACAATACCGATAATGTCCACCTTCGCCATTGCGGGCGCGGGGTGAAAATGTTGCCATCCGGCCAAGACTGCGATAGTGACCGTTGCCGAGACAACGCCAGTGGTGAGGTGAGCGAGAGTGGACATTTTGTTTCCCGATTAAGCGATGATGCGAATCTGCAAGCCTGCATGAGTATCAAAAAACACCACGTCCTCACACAGGCAGAAAGACGCAGTAAATACCTTGTAGCCCGCATTTTTTAGCTCGCCAGCAATGTCCCTTGCCCGCTTTTCTTCGGTCTTGCAGCGTTCAATGATGCGACGAACGACTTTGCGTTTCATGTTGTTTGCCATTTTTAGTTTCCTTATGTGAATAAAGTTTTCGACTCGATCTTCGTGTTAAAAAAGTCCCATTTTTCGTCTGTCCTCGCGCGTTCCTTTGCGCCTGTCATTTTTGATTCTTTCGTTAAGCAATACCTCGATAGCCTGTTCGGTCGTCATGTTGTTTTGCTCGCGCATGGTCTTTATCCGCTCGAAATCTTCAGCGCGTGTGGAGAACAGCATCATTGAGAACGGATCAAGCAGTAAGCGACCAATCCCGGATCCCATCGGGCTATGCACAAAGATTTCCGAGTAATTGCCATGATCGGTGGTGATAGAGGAAAGCTGGCGTTTCATCCACTCATCGATGGTGAGCTTGCCTTCTTTGCCTAGACGGTCAATGTTTTCCGGCTTCTGCCGCAGCAAGAACAGCCAGTCCGC
Source organism: Gallionella sp. (assembly GCA_030653355.1). GTDB lineage: Bacteria > Pseudomonadota > Gammaproteobacteria > Burkholderiales > Gallionellaceae > Gallionella. The sequence continues at coordinate 27,419 of JAURZN010000175.1, forward strand.
ATTATTGATGGTTGCTTTGGTTGCTTCCGTCTTGTAGTAGTCATCCACGCTTTGGGTGATCGTGCCGAATGCACCGCCGTACTTTCTTGCCCTGCGATAACCGGCTTCGATGAAGTGTCCGCTGCTGCCGCTCCCCATCAAGTCCCACGCCTCGTCAATAATCACGATCTTGCGCCGGGAGCGATCCAGATACATTTCCTGTGTGATGCGATACATGATGATCTGCATGACCACCGCCTGAAGATCTCTTTTACTCTTGAGTTCCTCAAGCTCAAGCACGATAAAGTCATTGTTAAATTCAATCGTTGCAGGACCTTCAAAGTAGCTCGCATATACGCCGTATTTTGTGTAGGGTTCAAGTGCGACGGCCATGTGCATCAACTCCGTTTCGCTATCAGAACTCTCATTAATTTTGCCAATGCGTAGCAGCTCGTAAATGTCCGTGATGGTGGTGTCACTCCCCTTCACTCCCCATACCTGCTTGATAGCGGAAGCAAGTGCGGTATAGCAAAAGTTGTTCAGGGGCTCACGCGGACTCGCCATTTCAGCCAGGAGAGGAAGCAACATTTCCATGTCGTTATTGATGTCCCTGACCATCGAGAATGGATTGAGGCACAGCGTATTGTCACGCTCGTCAGTAAATTCAATGAATTCGCCGCCCATCAACTCGCACAAATTTTTGTAACTGCGGCCTACGTCAATAATCCAGACTTTGGCATCGGCTGCACGATAGCGGTACGCCATTTCATTCACAAATACCGATTTGCCAGACCCGGATAACGCGGCCACCGCAAAATTGTAGTTACCACCCGTGTTGTCAAACAGGTCGAACCCCATCGGTTGCCCACGCCGCCCGAACAGGGTAATCAGCGGAGTCTTGGTCCCCTTCCACTCGGCAATCAACGGCGATGTCATCACCGCGTTGTCGAGCGTCTTGGTGTAAGAACGCCCGAATGCAACCAAGTCTTCTTGCAATGGTTGTCCTAGCGTCATTGGTAGCGATGCGACAAATGCCTGATGCTGCAAATAATAGTCGCGCGACAGATCAAACCCCCTCGCACGCCACACCGATCTAACCGCGTGCTCAGCACGGGATGCATCAGCTTTTGTCGATAGCAGGCAGATTTGGTGGTACATGCGCAGCGTCCCCTTGCCTTCATCAAAAGCACCCAGCACAGCATCCCAGTCGCGCTTACGATCTTGTAGGTCTGGCTGAAATCTTGCCATGTACGAGGCCGCGTTCTGTGTAGCGCGAGCACTTTTTAGTTGCGCATAAGTGCGTGCGGATTCGTAATCTTGCACAACCGCGCCCATGGTGATCGAGAATGGGCATGGCATTGCCAGGGCAGCTTGGTATGGGTCGCCAATGACGCTGCTCATGTGATTCAGGCGGCTATATTTCGGGTAGTTCCTGACCGAGAAAAACTGCATAACAGTTTCTTGGCCGCCACTCTTGCAAGACCGGATGCCTTCATCGCTAACGCAGGATGCAATTTCGCGGTTGGACAGTTGTTCGCGGATTATTTGGTTGGGGTTGTAACTCAAGGACAACTCGCTGCGCTTCTCAGGACAAAACACCCGCTCGTGATCGAAGAAATCGCCCACAAAATCCAGCAGGTGATCCGGGGTCCAATCGAACCCATCCAAGTTCGCCGACCTGAGTGTTGCACGGACACTCTCACGCGTCCTGATCGCCTCCTCTACATCCCCCACTTCAAAAGGGGAAAGTGGCAACGTGATCGAAATGACGCACCTGAAATTGCGCAACCAATACACCCTGTTGGCTAGTAGCGATTTGGACGTACCCCCCATGTAGTATTCATTGCGTCGCGTCGTTATCCCAGCCAGCTCGCTTACTCGCACCGTGTCTTTTTGTTTTTTCAACATAGGTGCGATATCTGGTGATGCGTACAGTGAAATCTGGATGCCTGTTTTAGCCATGCACGAATCGAACAGGCTGGACAGTATTTTCTCCATTTCATCAGTTGCACCGGTCTGTGGGTCAATCTCGATGGCAAAGCCAATTGAAAACTGCTCTTTTTTGCCGAAACCGCCTTGATCCAGGATAAACAACCGTTCGGTTGGAATCCAGCCAACGTAGGGCAACAAACCGGCCAGTCTGGGGGTGCTGGTGAATTGCTCGATCAAATGACGCGGAATCGCATCAGCACGGCCATATCTCTCATGCAGAAAGATATTTTTAAGTGCGCTTGTGAATGACATGCTAATTTGACCCTTGTGATTGCTCTTGCCCAAACTGGCTTTGTGGCAACACTGATTGCGGTACCGCCGGTTGCGATAATGCGGGTTGTGGCTTTGCAATCGGTGCCATGACACGATATTGGTTGGCAATTTTTTGGGTGCTATGAGCCACTTGCCAATGCCCCGGATCGGCAACGGCATACAGGAATGCCTGATCGTGCAACACCTTTCTGCTGTCTTCCCACGGAGCAACCCACACACGCAATACACTTGGCGCACTCAGTACGGGTGTGCCTGTTTGATGGGCTTCACCAACGACCCTCTCGGCTACTTTGGCTTGATTTTCCTTACTGTATCTGGAGAATGGTTTTGCTGCCGAACCAGGCAGGTTATCAGCAACAGCATTGGCATAGACTCCCGATAGTGATGAGCAGTTAATGCCCGGTGGCGCTTTGCAGGTGAACGACTTTTGGGCATCAAGTCCTACCATGCTGCATCCGGTGATGCTCAAGCAAGCCGCCATTACTGAAATCCCAACACGCATTATTTTTGCTCCTTGTTTAGCCATTTCTCGATTTGGTCTGCTGCCGCCATGCCTGGCAATACGCGACCGTCTGCGGCGATCAGTGTGGGCGTGCCATTGATATTGAACTTTTGACCGAGCTGGACATTGCGTTCAATCGGGCTGTCGCAGTGCTTGTCTGTCACAGGTGCTTTGTCGTGCAGCATGTAGTCACGCCACGCGGCTGACTTGTCGATTGAACACCATATCCCCTTTGCTTTTTTGGATGCCTCTGGATGCAGCCCATCCAAGGGCATCAGGAAGGTGTAGATCGTCACATTGCTTAACTTGGGTAGTTCTTGCTCCAGCTTCTTGCAATAAGGGCAGTCTGGATCGGAAAAAATCGCCAGCACCCGCTCGCCCTTGCCACGCACAGTCTTAATGGCATCCTCAAGAGGCAACTCCGAAAAATTCACTACGTTTAGCTCGTCAAGACGTTGGGCTGTTAAGTCTTGCTGGGTCTTCATGTCAAAAATATGGCCAAACAGGAAGTAGCGCCCTTCGCTGTTTGTATAGCCAATATTTTTGCCCATAGCCACTTCGTAAATCCCGTCGATGCCGGTTTTGCGCACGTCACTGATCTGCGTTGACGGGTAGAGGTCGCGCAATGTTTTTGTAACGTCCTTTGCTGCGCTGCTGTCATCCCAATTGCCAGCTTGAACTGCGGTCGCGCAAATCAATAACAACATGGCAAATAGCTTGGTTTTGTATTTCATTGATAAGTCTCCTATTTATCTAGCCGTTCCGCAAAGGTGTGTGCTTTGGTTAATGGTAGCGTATAATCCCCTGTAGTGTAAAGCAATAGGAGATTATCATTTCCGGTATAAATTCTTCCGCAGCAAGTTCGGGTCGCGTACCCGCTGAAGCTGACGGCATCCAGGTCAATTTCTGCAAAAACCCTGCTTGCAGTAACTACGGTGTCACGCCTAAAACAACCGTGTTGCGCGGGAGAACAGATCATGGATTGCAGGATAGCTACCTTGTACAAGCGTCTGGCGGAATTCCAGTGCTTCATTGTCGCGTATGTGGAGAAAATCCCCCGGTCAAAAGCAACACGGCCATTGCAGAGGAACGTGCGCGTTACCTCAAGGATTTAGTCATAGCGCCGGAACCGTCCTGCCCTGACGAATCTTGCTCCAATCACACTATTCCTGTCGGCAAAGGCTACCAATCTATCGGACTGACTAAATCAGGATCACGCCGTTACCGTTGCAACGTATGCAAAAAAACCTTCTCGGTAGGCAAATCCACCACTGGCCATAAGCAGCCGCATAAGAATCGGTTGATATTCTCACTGCTAATGAATAAGTCACCATTCCGCCGAATTTGCGAGGTCGCCGACATCGGGCCGGAATCCGTCTATGGCAAAATTGACTTTCTCTATCGCCAGTGCCTCGCTTTCGCTGCCGACCGTGAGAAGCGTCTGCTGTCCGGTATGAAAATACCGCGCCTGTACATAGGTGTTGACCGGCAGGACTACATGGTAAATTGGACGCGGAACGCAGACCGTCGTAATGTAATGCTGCATGCGGTAGGCTCTGCCGACAATGCCACCGGTTACGTCTTCGGCATGCACCTCAACTACGATGCCGCAATGGATTCGGAAGTCATTGAAAAAGAGGCTGTAATCGTTGGTGACTATCAAGTCAAAGCCCCCTTCAGACATTATGCGCGCTGTTGGCTGAAAGAGGATTACACCGCCGCTATACTAAAAAATGCGAGTCGAAAAAGGAAGGCAACGCAAGGCTTACAAAGCGATATTGAGGCAGCCTACCTGAATGCCGACCAACGGGATGATATCGAGGTATCTGAAACGCAAGACGCTGGCCGTAAGCTGCCAACCAAAGGGGTGCAGATTCATGCTGAGTACAGCCTGTATGGGCATTTCTTCTTCCTGAAGAAGTTATTGGGTGGCGTAGAGAAATTACGCTTCTTTCTGGATCAGGACTCGGGAATGCGCGCCGCATGCCTTGCCACATTCCAACCTGAGATTACCGCACGCCGGGCCGATGCTTTTTATGTGCGCATCGCCAAGGAAATGACCATTGCTGAAAAACGAGCGGCCATCGCATTGAGCCGAACTGAGTTTGAGAATGCACGCCAAGCCAACCCTGGACTGTCAGATACAGAGCTGAAAACGTTGCTCATCAAGGAACGTATAAGGCACATGGCTACCATCGGTAAGTGGCAAGATCGGTGGATGCTGCACCCATTTCCAAATATGAGTGAACCGGAAAAGGCGGTGTGCTACCTGACGGATTATAAGGATTACGATGCCGATCATTTGGCGCGTCTTTATAACAAGGCATCGTTACACGCCATTGATTGTTTCTTTATGCAGGTGAGGCGGCGACTGTCCATACTTGAACGCCCCATTGTTTCGGCGAGTAACACGGGGCGTACCTGGTATGGCTACAGCGCCTATAACCCGGAAACCATTGTGAAGATGCTGGGCATCTTCCGCGTGTTCTACAACTACTGCTTGGCTGGGCAGGATAAGAAAACACCGGCTATGCGGCTGGGCTTGGCAAAGGGCAAGGTCAGCCTGGAAGATATTATTTATCACTAGCTCAGACCGTCTTATTGCTAGACGCGAGCGCAAGTAAAAGGTTAGGATATAACGACTCAAATAATCCCAATATTTAGCAGCCTTACAGTTTAACAAATCATTTTTCAGGAGATTTATGATGGCTCTCGTTTCATGTCACATATGTAATTCACCAGTTGCAGATGACGCTCCAAATTGTATGAAATGCGGAACGCCGGGGCCGAAGCAACAGAGGAAAAAAAACTTAATTAAAAATATGCGACTACTTGCATTTGTAGCGGTGCTTGTAGTTCTTGGATATGCGTGGTTCGTGTTTATCCCCGAAATTCAACAACAGGGTTTGCTCAACAATGGCGGCTAAATTCAGTAAGTCAGCATCAAGATTTTTTCTGTTCAATAGACAATCCCAAGCATCTCTAACCAGAGAAGTTAATTCTTGTTCGTATTTTGGTGAGTAAAGCAAAAAGGTAAGGCAGTAATTATCATCAAATACCCCCTTGATAAGCCAAAATGCTTTTAATCTTTTATCGTCAAACATGGCAGCCTCTCTTAACTGCTGTTCGATCAGTGCGGCAACTGCCACCGGTGCTTTGAAATATACATAAGGGGGTTTTCTCACAAAACCGCCAAAATGCCCTTGGCAAGATGCAACTGTTGTAATAACGCCAGTAGCATTCATGGTATCGACAAGGTTTTTTATCCTCTCATCAATTTCTGAGTAGGGTTTTTTAGCGAGAAATTTAAGCCAAGAAATCATCGCGCGATTCCCTGTCTGTTTTTACACACCTTTGCGGAACGGCTAG
>JAURZN010000177.1 GCA_030653355.1 Gallionella sp.
AGATCAAACTATTAAACTTTCAATCACGCTTGCAGGATAGTCCGTATTTTGAGCGCGCGGACGTAAGTATAAGCACTGACCCCGCACAGCCATCCCGTGTGCCGGTTCAGGTTGATCTGGTCGAGAATAAATCCCAGAAACTGGGCCTGGGCATCGGCATGAGTACCGATACCGGCCCGCGAATTCTGCTGGATCATCGTGACCTGAACTTCCTTGATCGTGCCTGGGGGCTGGGCAGCACGCTTAAACTCGATCAGAAACAGCAAACCCTGAGCGGCAATTTACAGTTCCCGCCCAATGCACAAGGGTACCGTGACAGTCTCAGTGCACAGATGGAGCGCACCGATATTTCAGGGGAAGTCACCCAGAAACTGGTCACGGGCGCCAAGCGTGCCTTCGTGCATGAAAAGACCGAGAACGCCTTTGGTATCAACTATTTCATCGAAACACAGAGCGTTCAGGGCTCGATCAGCGCCCGCAATTCCACACTCAGTCCGTTCTATTCATGGACGCTGCGCAATGTTGATGATTTGCTCTACCCGTCCAGCGGCTATTTGCTCAATTTCAAAACGGACGTTGCGGCGCGTACCCTGCTCTCAGACCAGGATTTCCTGCGTGGCCACGGCCGCGCGGTGTATTTTCACCCCTTTGGTCCACGCGATCAGCTCATCCTGCATGGCGAATTGGGCATAGTAGCCGCCCGCAGCCGTAATGGCATTCCTTCCGACTTCCTGTTTCGCACCGGCGGCGATCAAACGATACGCGGTTACGCCTATCAAAGCCTGGGCGTACCACAGGGACAGGGGGTCGTTGGAGGTCGCTATCTTGCGCTCGCCAGCGCGGAATATGTGCATTGGTTGACCCCTGCGTGGGGGGCTGCCATTTTCATCGACGGCGGCAATGCCGCAGATACCCCAAACAGCCTGAAACCCGTTTATGGCTATGGCAGCGGCGCACGCTGGAAGAGTCCCGTTGGCCCGCTGAACCTCGATCTAGCCTACGGGCAACTTGAGCAAAAATTAAGGCTGCATTTTTCTGTGGGATTCAACTTCTGATGGCTCGCACTTTCCTCAACAAGTCTGTCCTCTATGCAACCCGTATTCTGTCCGGTTTGCTGACTGCCGCGCTCTTGCTGGGCTGGCTGACGAGCAGTGAATCTGCGCTGCGCTGGGCTGCCCGGCAGGCAGAACAACTGAGTGGCAACACAATCACGCTGGGCACCGTTCACGGCTCCCTGTATGGCCCGCTGCGCATCGAAGCACTCCGCTTTCAGACTGACGAAATACGCATTGAAGCAAAAGAAATAAATCTTGACTGGTCGCCCCTTGCACTGCTCGAACGGCATGTCGAAATCGATAGCCTGACGCTGCAAGAACTGCTGATTACGGAAATCAAACCCAGCTCGGCGCCCATCAAGCTACCAGACACCCTGCATTTACCGGTTACCTTTTCTGCTCCGGTCATGAGTCTGGGCCGTATCGCGTTCAGGAAGCAGGGAGCGGAATATGCGATAAATGACATCGGGTTAGTGATGGAAAAACTGGCCGACCGCTACCGGATAAGCATGAAAAACACGACGTCAGAATGGGGAAAAGTGCAGGCCGACATAACACTAAATGACACACAGCCCTTCAATCTTTCGGCCCATGCCAGCCTGCATCAGACTAAACCGGCAGACTATCTTGCCGAAGTGAAGGTGTCGGGGAATCTCACGCAACTGCTGCTGGATGGCCAGGCGCAAGGCTGGGGCGGCCAGGCCGACCTCCATGCCATACTCACACCCTTCGCAGCGCTTCCCTACAACGAAATACAAATCAAGGCTAACGGCATAAATCCGTCACTGTTTCGCAAGGATTGGCCTCAGGCGGATATTGACGCGATGGTATCCATCGCTCCACAGGGGAAAAATCAACTGGCTGGAGATATCCTGCTGCGCAATAAGCTACCCGGCAGCTGGAATCAGTCGCGATTACCCTTACGTGAATTACTGACCCGATTTTCCGGCACACCGGATCAACTTGATCTGCGCGCCCTGCATCTGGACCTGGCCGGTGCTGGCCATTTCAAGGGCAGCGGCCAGTTCAAGGAAAACCACCTGCAACTCAATCTGACCACCACAGACTTCAACCCTCAGGGCATACAAAGCACGCTGCGTACCATGCGTCTGGCGGGTGACATCAGCCTGAACATGAAGGAAGACAGCCAGCAATTAGCGGCCCATCTGCGTTACCAGCGTTATCAACTCAAACTGGACGCGCAGCATCAGCATGATGTGATTGCCTTGCGCGAAGCGACTGTCAGCTCTGCTGGCGGCAGCCTCGCCCTGCACGGCACACTAGCTCTGAATGGTCCGCAACCCTTCGTACTGGAGGGCGTATTGAAAAAATTCAATCCCGCCGATTTCGGAGATTACCCGTCAGCCCGCGTCAATGCCTTGCTTACCGCCACAGGAAAATTGGCAGAAAAGCCGCAGGCCACGCTAGGATTTGCTGTCACTGACAGTCATTTCCGGCATCAGCCACTTTCTGCCCGGGGCAAGCTGAGCATTTCCGCCGCGCGAGTCTGGGACAGTGACATCATCCTGAAACTGGCAGACAACCAATTGACGGCGAAAGGTGCGCTGGGCAATCCCGGCGATCACCTCAACCTGCTGATTGAGGCCGACAAACTGGCCATGCTCGACCCGCAGCTAAGTGGCCAGATACGCGCCACAGCCATGCTGGAGGGGCGTTTATCTGCCCTGTCCGGGGACTTTGATGCACGGTTCAGCAACCTGATCTGGGGCGAGCATTACCGCCTGGCCGCCCTGCATGCCAGCGGTCATCTGGGCACAGGGATGGACGGTCCGCTGGTAATGGATGCCAGACTGCAAGACCTGACAGCACCGCAACTGCTCGTCACTCACGCCAGCCTGAATGCTCAGGGGACGCGCCAGAATCACACGCTTAATATATTGGCGCAGAACCCCTCTTTCAATGTTGAAAGTCTGCTGGTCGGCGGCTGGCACAAGCAGTCCGGCTGGTCCGGTCAGATGATGAAGCTGCTCAACCGCGGGCGTCATGCACTGGAACTCAAATCACCGGCCAAGCTGGAATTGGCCAGACAGCATGTTGTGCTCAACAATGCGCATTTCGATTTCAAGGGCGCCGATCTGATCCTGCATGAACTGGCTTACGATGGCGGTCATATCGCAAGCCGTGGGGAGTTCACAGAACTGCCACTCGCCTATCTGCAAGGCATCGCCGAGCAGGACAGCGAACCGGGCAACGACCTTACTCTGGGCGGAAACTGGCAGTTCACGATCAAAAATTCAGTCAACGGGCATATCGACTTATGGCGCGTACGCGGCGACGTGCCTCTTCCCAGCGATCCGCCGACCATGCTGGGTCTCAGCCGCCTCACCCTGAATATGAAGGCCGTGAACAACCAGTTGCAGGCTCAACTGGAGGCCGCCGGTTCCAAGCTGGGCAGCCTCAAGGCTGAAGCACACAGCACGCTCTCGGCCCGCGACGGCGTCTGGGGTATCGCCAGCAGCGCGCCCCTGCGCGCCAGCCTGGATATATCCGTCGAAACACTGGCCTGGATGCCTGTACTCATCGACAATACCGAAACGCTGACTTTCGATGGTGCGCTCAAAGGGAATGTGCGCGCCGATGGCACATTCGCACGCCCCAATCTGAAAGGCCGCCTGGACGGTACGCGCATCAGCGTCGCACTGCCCGAGCAGGGGCTGCGCTTCACGGAAGGTCACTTTCAGGCACAATTACAAAATCAGGTGTTATACCTCAATGACCTTACCATGCGTGGCGGCACTGGTAGCCTGAAAGGTCGGGGCCAACTGGACTTTACGGGCGAATCACCCGCCATGCAGCTTGCGTTGCAAGCGGATAAACTTGAGGTACTGTCCCGCCCCGACCGTTATCTCAAGCTGAGCGGCACGGGGAATGCCGCTGTTTCCGGCAGGGAAGTACACATTACCGCCAACCTCAAGGCCGACCGGGGTTTGATTGAACTGCAAAGCAGCGACCTGCCCACAGCCAGCGATGACGTGGTGGTGATCACCGGCCTGTCCAGACCCGCAGAGAAGAAAGCCCGCCCCTACGCCCTAACGTTTGATCTGGATATGGATCTGGGCGACAACTTCTTCATTAAAGGCCAGGGGCTGGATGCGCAACTGGGCGGCGCGCTGAAGCTGACCGCCGCGAATGGCGCATCGCCTGTTTCACG
>JAURZN010000179.1 GCA_030653355.1 Gallionella sp.
TGATATTTGCGCGCCTGTTTCGCGGTCATTCCCTTGGCAGAGCCGAACTCTTCCACCTTGCCCAATGCTGTCGCCAGCGAGGCGGCCACACCGCTCAAATCACCGCTCATGCGATAGACATTCGCCATGTACAGCGGATTGGTATAGCTGACCTGTACGTCCTTATCGACTTCAGTGATCGCCACCCGTTGCACCGCACCATAACCGCCATGTTCCGATGCGGCCGCATTTTTCTTCAACTCATCGTTGGTAACAATGATGATATTGGCGCCGGCATAGGGCGCATATTCGCCGACCACGGTGTAGCCGCCCCCGGTCAGTGCGGTTTTTACCTGAGCCGTTTTATCGGCGACTGTCCCGGCAGCTTTCGAGCCCAGCACAAAAGGTTTGAGCAACACATCGGCTGCCTGGGCACTCGTCGTTGCGAACATCAGCATTGCAGATAGCAACATACTTTTTATTCTCATCATGTTTCTCCTTACTGTGGGTTGGTGGGTAGATACTCGTCAAACATTGAAACCTGAAACAGGCTAATCCTTCAAAAACTTGTGCGCGCCATCGCAATAGGGTTTCTTCGCCGTTGCCTTGCAGCCACACAGCCAGACTTTGGTTTTCTCGTCCAGGGTGATTTTTTCTGGAGTGAATTGACTGCCTTCATGCGAGCCGTCGCAGAAGGGTTGAGATTTGGATTTACCGCAAGAACACCACCAGTATTCACCGGCTTCAAGTTCCATTACAAAAGGTGCTCGTTGTGCGCATACTGCTTTGTCCATTGTTCCCCCTGTTAATTTATGACAGCCACTGATACACGCGTCTTGGGCAAGCCCAGCGCCAGAAAAAACTGCTCGGCTAGCAATACGGCCGACGCGGGCCCGGCAAGATACACATCGCCCTGAACGAGTCCGGCATCGCCGCCAACGATTTCCCTAAACTGGCTCATCAGGTTTTCCTCGCGCTTAGCAGTTACTGCGCGCAAATCGAAACCTGCAACGTGTTCGAGGTAGTGAAAATTATCCAGCGCATCGTCCCACGCGCGCGCCACATTGGGCAGATATATCGCTTCCCTGCTCGATCCTATCCAGTGCAAATGAATAGACTGCGCATCGAGTGACAGGGCGTGCTCGATCAGACTCTTGATCGGCGCAAAACCGCCATCGAAGGCAATGAAATACAGGGCGCGGGGCGATTTTTCGTGCAAAATAAATTCGCCTTGCGGGCCTTCCACTTCCACTGAGTCATTGCATTTAAGGTGATCAAAAACATAGTCTGAGAACAGGTTGCCGGGCTGTCTGCGCAGATGAAACAACAGATTGCGGTCATCACACGGGCAACTGGCTATCGGCAGTTCCGCGCTAAAAGCGCCGCCGACACGCAAACTCACGCTCTGTCCTGCGAGAAAACGCAAGCGCTGAGTGCGCGGCGTTTGCAGATGCAGTAATAACATGTCACCTGCAAACTCTTCCGTTTTTTTCACTCTGGCGCTGAGTTGCTGGAAGGGAATATCCTGCACGCTACCCGCCACCGGAGCCTCCAGCACCACATCGCTGACTGCCGTATTGCTGCACAACAGCACGTAACCCTGGCTCTTCTCCGTCTCGGAAATAACAAAATCATGGTTAAGGGTTTTTTTGACCTGTCCCGAAACGATTTTTGCCTTGCACAGGCCGCAATTACCACCGCTGCAACCGTAACTGAGCGGAATGCCCGAACGCATTGCCGCTTCCAGCAAAGTGTCCTGACCTTCGACCAGAAAGTCGTGTTTGCTGGGTAATACCGTCACCTGTGCGGCCATGACACGCAGCATATTGTCCCTGATCGCCAGAGGATTACTAAAACCAGGCTCCATAGCTGATTCGACCTCATTTTTGATCCACAACTTCAGGTTTTCAGCCATCAGCCGCGTATCGGCGTTAGCCTGCTCTTTAATTGCGTCGAGTTTGTCCCACAGCTTATTCAACAATTTATTAAATTGGCTGACCTGTTCCTGGTTGTCAGCCAATATTTTACTAAGCTCAGCGAGTCGGCTTGCCAGCACTTCCACATCGGGCAAGGCGCGTTCAAATACCCGTTTGCCAAAAGCCAGCTCCCTGATTTTTTCTAACCGGGTGAATTCGGCGTTATCTTCCAGTTGCGCATCCGGATAGCAAGCCAGCAAGCTTTCGACAGTCACTTTCCCGTCGAAAGAAATCATTTCGCCGCTCTGGATTTTCTTTTGCAACACCGCACGGGTCACACCAACCAGTCGTGCCGCGCGGGTCACAGTTAGCAACGCATTCATGTGATCTCCACGTCTCCCATGTTGTCCGCTTACGGATGCATCACAGGACGCTATTCATCGCCCTGCGGGTGGAACCACTGCAATTTTTCTCTTAACTTGACCACGCCGCCGATGATAATCAGCGTCGGCGCTTGCGGCTGCTCACGTTTGGCTATGCCCGGCAAGGTGTGCAATGTGCCGGTGAACACACGCTGATTTCGCGTGGTGCCTTGTTGCACGATGGCGATCGGTGTCGTCTCCGGCATACCATGCGCAATCAGTTGCGCACATAAGGTATCCAGACCGTGCAACCCCATGTATACCACCACGGTCTGCTTGGGTCGCGCCAGCGCAGCCCAGTCCAGATTCATCGTGCCATCCTTCAGGTGTCCGGTAACGAACATGCAGGACTGCGCGTAATCACGATGCGTCAGCGGAATGCCGGCATAGGAGGCCACGCCGGAAGCGGCTGTGATGCCGGGAACAACCTGAAAAGGGATACCTTCCGCCGCCAGGGTTTCGATTTCCTCGCCGCCGCGCCCGAAGATGAACGGGTCGCCACCTTTGAGACGCAATACACGCTTTCCGTCCTTGGCCAGGCGCACCAGCAAGGCATTGATCTCTTCCTGACGCAGGGTATGATCCGCGCGCTTTTTGCCGACAAAGATACGCTCCGCGTCACGTCGCGCCATCTCGACTATGGGTTTGGATACCAGATTGTCATACACCACCACGTCGGCCTTCTGCATCAGGCGCAGCGCGCGGAATGTAAGCAAATCGGGGTCACCCGGGCCCGCGCCCACCAGATAGACCTCGCCACGCTGGATATTGTCTTCATTTTCCAGCATTTTTTGCAGCATCGCTTCGGCGCTATTTTCATCGCCGGTCAGCACTTTCTCGGCGACCACGCCTTCCAGCGCGTTCTCCCAAAAGATGCGGCGTTTGGCCGGATTGGTGACGCGTTGCTTGACCTGCTGACGGAAGCGTTCCGCGAATGCAGCCAGACGGCTGTAATTCTGTGGAATCATGCTCTCCAGCATGCCGCGCATCATGCGGGTCAGCACGGGTGAAGCTCCCCCGCTGGAAAACGCCACCATCAGCGGGGAACGGTCAAGAATCGCAGGCATGATGAAGCTGCATAATTCCGGATCATCCACCACGTTCACCGGAATATTGCGTGCGTGCGCCTGCTCGGACACCTGTTGATTGATACTACGGTCATCCGTTGCCGCAATGACCAGCGCGATACCCTCAAGATGCAGCGCGTCGAAGCGGGCAACAATGCTTTCAACACCCTGCTGCGCTAATAATGAGCCCTTGATCTGCGGTGCGACCACGCGCACCTTCGCGCCCGCATCCAGCAGCACCCCTGCCTTGCGCGCAGCGACTTCGCCACCGCCCACCACCAGACAAAGCTTGCCTTTTACGTTCAGAAAAATCGGTAGAAAATCCATCATTGAACAGCCTTCAAAATTAGCGGAACCAATGTTTGCGGCAATTTCAACTTGCCCGAAAGCGCGAATTCATGTGCGCGTGGTGACATTTTCTGCCAGGTCTTTTTAATGATCTGTATCCACTTTTCCTCGTCATACTCGGGATGAGCCGAGGCGAATCCGATCATGTAATGTTCGATAAAAACCAGATCCACCACATCTTCCATCAACTGTGTTTCCGCGTTGATCTTCAAGCCTTTTTTACTGATGGTAGTGCGCACGCGTGCGATCATTTCATCGTCATAACCCGCTTGTTTCATCAACTCGCCAGCCGTCTCGGCATGAAATTTGTACAGCCCGGTACGCCATTGCAGATAGCCCGTTCTGTCCATGGGATAGGCGTTGCGCGGACTCTTCCAGCGTTGTATATGCTGGGCGCGCACGGCGAGCTTGACGGCTTCCGATGCTTCAGGCGCATAGCGCTCCTGCATTTCGGTCATGCGTAGTGCGTAAAGCAATTCTTTCGGATATTCCCTGCCCTCAGACATTTCCATGTTCGGGTCTTCGGCATTGGCCCGGTCAAAAGCTGCAAGAGCAGCTTGATAAGTTTGCTGATTCATAGTGTGTTCCCGATGTTTGATGTTGGTCGGCATTGTTGTTCCATTTGATGCCGGATAAAAGCAACGAAACGGGTGGCCCAGTAGCAACTGCCTATGGTGCGCAAGTGGGTATAGGAGGCCAGTAGATTATGCAACACCAGTCCGTCGCGCTCTCCATCTATGCCATAACCACGCTCGACATGGTAAGCGAAGCGGGAATCGTGGGGAAGATTTTCCAGGCTGGAATAATGAAACTCATGCGCAAAGATCAAAGGGGGATTTCCTCGTTTGCCTCCTCGCCCGCTTGCGGGAGAGGATTGAGGTGAGGGTATTTCCGCATGTTTAGCGGGACGCGGCCAGGGGTGCGCCTCGTCTTCCACAAGGTGCACATAACCCCGGCCAACAGGCTTGGCGTGCATCTTTACATCGCCGGGTATCGCACCCACCATCTGATAATGACGCCCCTGATAGTCGATGCCGCGTGACAGATACATCAGTCCGCCGCATTCAGCATAGGCGGGCATACCGTTCTCAATCGCCTGTTTGATTTGTGCACGCAATGTGCTGTTGGCTTCCAGTTCGGCTGCGCAGGTTTCCGGAAAGCCGCCGCCTATGTAGAGTGCATCCACGTCGGGAAGATTGTCGTCACGCAAGGTATCGAACGGCACCAACTCGCCACCCGCTGCTGCCAGCGCATCGAGATCGTCCGCATAATAAAAGCCGAAGGCCCGGTCTTGTGCGATGCCGATGCGTATTTTGTCTTTGGGGGGAAAAGGTATGACTGCGGCCGGCACTTCCAGCGGCGGCTTTTGCGACAATTCCAGCAGCCTTACCAGATCGACCTGCTCCGCAATCGCCTCGCCTATCTGCTTTATTTTGGCCGTCGCGACATGAGATTCATTGCTGGGCATCAGGCCGAGATGGCGCTCAACGATGCTCAGGCGTTCATCGTGATGTATGGCACCGATCACCGGCACGTCGGTGTAATGTTCGATAACGGCACGCAGTTTGGATTCATGGCGGCTGCCACCAAGATTATTCAGAATGACGCCGGCAATATTGATGTCGCGATCAAATGCCTGATAGCCCAGTATCAGCGGCGCGATGCCGCGCGTCATGCCGCGCGCATCGATTACCAGAAATACCGGCAGATCGAGCATCTTGGCCAGCGCCGCATTACTGTTACTGCCATCCAGTGCGAGGCCGTCGTACAGTCCCTTGTTTCCCTCAACCAGACTCACTTCAGCACTGTGACGCGTGAAAGTGGCGACGATGTCGTCGCGCTCCATCAGATACAAATCAAGATTGCGGCATGGATGACCGGCCGCTTGCGAGAGCCACATCGGGTCGATGTAATCGGGTCCCTTTTTATAGGGCTGCACCATGTGACCGCGCGCCGTGAGCGCGGCACACAAGCCGATGCTGACCATGGTTTTGCCAGAAGACTTGTGCGCAGCGGAAATCAGCATGCGGCTGATCATATTGAGTAGCCTCTGAAGCAGTGCATAAGTTCGCTGTTCAGAGCGCTTTTTTGGGTATCTCGCGCGGCACGAAATTCAGCACCCGGATACCGACGGCGGTAATCAGAAAAGCGATCCCTACACCGCCAAAGCCCAGCAGAACTTCAGGAAGCGAAGGAGAATACAGGCCAATTACACCATCGCCAAAGCTGCTTTTAACCTCAAAACCCGGGAAAATGGACAACGGGAAGGCCTGTCCGCCGATGATGAACACATACAGGAAAGCAAACCCGCCCAATATGACCATAGCGGATGCCACGGCAACATGTTGGGTTTTCCCCCAGCCTGGCAGATAGATCAGCAGCAGCGGCAACAGATTACCCAGCACCACATACCCCGCCCAGAACAGCAGCGGATAAATCCCGCCATCGGCAAGTATGAAGCGTTCGAACTCCACCTGGCGCGCGAAGTACAGATTGGTCAGGTGATACACCACGACAAAATACAAGGCGGCAACCACGAATACACCCAACAGATTTTTCATGCGTTTCTGTACATACTCGTCCAGCATCTTGCCATTCCATTGATAAATGGCCGATTGCACGATGTGGAACACCGCCAGTCCCCAGGCAAAGGAAATGACGATAAACATGGGCGGCAATATCGCCGACCCGTAGGCCTGACGCGCCACCAGAAAGGAAAAAATCACGCCGGTGCCGGTCGTCAGCGCAAACCGCCATATAAACACCACAAAGCCTGCATGTTTGGACCACGGTTGCATGCGCGCTTCCATCATGGTCCACAGATAGACGACAACTGCGGCAAACATGGCTGAATACAACAGCACATTCCAGGCAAACACAGACGTCAGGTTATAGTTGGTTGCTGCAACGATGATGCGATCGGGCCGCCCCAGATCCAGCATTAGCACAGTCAATCCACCCGCCAGCATGGCAAGCGACAACAGACCGGCCAGCGGCGCCCTGGCCTTATAGGCAGGCTTGTTAAAGACCGATCCTATGGATGACACGTTAAGTACGCCGGAAGCCGCCACAATCATGAAAATGGCAAATACATGCGGAATACCCCAGACGATCTGGTTGTTCATCCCGGTGATGATGTGACCGTGTTCCTCCATCATGTGCACGGAATACAATCCGGCGAGCACGATCAGAGCTGCGACCGAAGTCAGCATGTAAAAGAGTCGATTTTTGAACGAAAATGGAGAATGGCTGTGCATTTTATTTATAACCCCTGATAACGGACGCCGGGATTGAGCCCCAGATCAGCGCGCACCTGAGCGGATGCTACAGTGCGTATCCTGGTGGCAATCTCACTATCGGGATCATTTAGATTTCCGAACAGTATGGATTTATTTGGGCAGGCTACAGCACAAGCAGGCTGTTGTCCCTGATCGATGCGATGTACACACATCGTACAGCTCTCAACGGTACCCCTGCCGCGCGGCACATCCGGATTCTGATTCTGTAGCGGCTCGTGTACGAAGGAACGCGCCTTGTAAGGACAGGCCATCATGCAATAACGGCAGCCGATGCAAAGGTGCTTATCCACCAGTACGATACCGTCAGCACGCTTGAAAGAAGCCCCCGTCGGGCACACGTCAACGCAGGGGGGATGCTCGCAATGCTGGCACATCATCGGCAGAGAAGTTTCTCGTCCGGTGCTGATGTCCTTGATTTCAATCTTGCGTATCCACTGCGAATCTGTCGAACTCACCCCGTCAGACAAGCCGTTTTCGGTGTTGCAGGCAGTCACGCAATCATTGCAACCTTCTGCGCAGTTCGCGGTTTCGATCAACATTCCCCAGCGCACTTTGTTGGCATCAGCCTTGCCATGAGCCATGTCGAACAGGAATATCCCGGGGGCAATGGAAACGGCTGCCACGCCCATGGACATCTTGAGGAATTGCCTGCGCTGCACGTTGATTTCGCTCATTTTGAGT
This sequence comes from Gallionella sp., assembly GCA_030653355.1. Taxonomy (GTDB): domain Bacteria; phylum Pseudomonadota; class Gammaproteobacteria; order Burkholderiales; family Gallionellaceae; genus Gallionella. The sequence continues at coordinate 7,713 of JAURZN010000179.1, forward strand.
TCCTTTTCAGCCAGGCGCTCTTGCGCTCACCGGAATGACACTCGAAGCAATCAAGTTTCACTGCCTCATAGCGATGGCAGGCGACACAAAAGCTGTCATCGCGTGCAATCACGCTGTCATCCTTGGTGCTGGCATGACATTCGATGCAATTCTTGAGACTGATCTTGTCGTCGCGCACGCCTTTGTGCACTACTTCATCGCGTTGATGCGTAAGCAGGTGCATATGATTCTTACGCATCCACTGTGGTTCTTTTACGCACTCGCCACCTTTGCCGATGTCAAGTTTGGGAATAGCCGAACTTTCCGTTGCATACGCAGGAATGCACAGACACAACACGGCAAGGATGGATAGCAGTCTCAACATAGCATCTCTATTCGCCAAGGCCCATCTGGATATAGCCGGTCGGACATACGTCGGCACAAATATGACAACCAATACACTTGTTGTAATCGGTGTCAACATAACGGCCCAGCGTAGCCTTGGCCTTAGGCACACGGAATACGGCGGTCTGCGGGCAATACATCACGCAGTTGTCGCACTCGAAACACATGCCGCAACTCATGCAACGCTTGGCTTCTGCCACAGCCGATTCCTGACTGAGCACGCCCAGGCGATCTTCAAAGTTACCCAGTGCAGATTGCGCATCCAGCGTAACGATGTTGCGCTTATTGCGGGCGACGATGGAAAAATGCCCCATGAACAGCTTGTCGTGCGGGATGACATAACGGTCTGAACGATCATCGAAGTTATGTATGGCCACATTTGATTTGTCTGTGCCACGCAAAGGCTCATGCGTCTCTTTAACATCCAGACCTTTTTCGAGCATTTTGCGCATCAGATCGAATTGATGTGCATCAATCTTCGGACGTTTTTCCAGATCCATGCCATTGAGGTAGTTGTCGATGCCATCAGCCGCGATAGAGCCATGACCAATCGCAGTAGTGAGCAGATGAGGCTTGATGATATCGCCACCGGCAAACACGCCCTCTTGACCTTTAACCAGATAATTGCGATCTGTAATGATAGCGCCCTTGCCATTGTCGAACTCTTCCAGACCGGTAAAGTCAACTGCCTGTCCAATCGCAGAAACGATCAAATCAGCTGCAATATCCTGTTCCGTACCTTCGATATTTTTAACTTCCAACCTGCCGCCGACCATCTTTGCCTCGCACTCACATACACGCAATGCCGTGGCACGTCCGTCCGCACCGCGCACGATGCCAATAGGTACCAGAGAACCGCGAATGTGTATGCCTTCAGCCAATGCCTGCTCGATTTCGTGCTTGTTTGCCTGCATCTTGTCGATATTGAAAATTGATGTCAGCGTTACTTCAGCACCTTGCTTGACCGAAATTTCAGCCACATCATGTGCCATTTGGCCCGAGATAGCCTGTTCGAAATCAGTCGGCTTGGATTCTTCAAGATGACCCAGGCGGCGTGCAACGGTTGCCACGTCGATAGAAGTGTCACCACCACCGACCACAACTACGCGCTTGCCTACGTGTTGCAGACGGCCGTCATTGAATGCCTTGAGGAAAGCAGTTGCGGTAACAACATTGGGTGCCGCGCTGTCTTCCAGCGGCAATGCACGACCGGCTTGTGCGCCCATACCCAGGAAAACCGCATCAAATTCACTGCGCAGCTGTTCCAGAGTGATGTCTGTTCCCACGCGGCAATTCATGCGAGTCTTGACACCCAGATCGATGATGCGTTTGATTTCTGCATCGAGTACATCACGCGGTGTACGGAAGCCTGGAATGCCGTAGCGCATCATGCCGCCCAGATGCTCATGATCGTCAAATACTGTGACTTCATGCCCCTTCAGGGTGAGCTGATAGGCACATGACAAACTTGCAGGGCCGCCGCCGATTACAGCAACTTTTTTGCCGGTAGGTGCGGCATCGGTGCTGTAGCTCAGATTATTGGCGATTGCATATTCACCGAGGAAATGCTCGACTGAATTGATACCGACGTGATCTTCGAGTGCGTTACGATTACAACCGGTTTCACACGGTGCAGGACAGACACGACCCATCACCGACGGAAACGGATTGGCTGTCGTCAAACGACGCCATGCATATTCCTGCCAGGACATGGTTGGTTTGCCATCTTTACCAACGGGAGGCTTTTCTGTGCCACGCACGATAGACAAATAGCCGCGTATGTCTTCGCCTGCCGGACAACTTCCCTG
>JAURZN010000185.1 GCA_030653355.1 Gallionella sp.
CTGGCTGCTTTTGCGGCCGATGCCGACTACACCCTGGTGATCAAAGATCATCGTTTTCAGCCCTCTGAGCTGATTGTGCCGCCCGGGAAAAAGATCAAGCTACTGATCATCAATCAGGACGCTACGCCGGAAGAATTTGAAAGTCATACACTGAATCGGGAGAAGTTGATTGCCGGGAACAGTAAAACCACTCTCTACATCGGGCCGCTGGCATCGGGTCGTTACCCTTTCTTCGGCGAATTTCATGAAGCGAGTGCAACCGGCGTCATCATTGCTCGATAGGAGAAACAGATCATGTTCGGAACCGCCATTATTGTTTTTCGAGAAGTGCTGGAAGCGGCCATCATCATCGGAATCATCGCTGCGGCCACGCGCGATGTTCCAGGCAGCAGACGCTGGCTGGCGGCTGGATTGCTGGCCGGTCTGCTCGGCTCAGCGGTGGTCGCCAGCTTTACCGATGTGATTGGATCGCTGGCCAGCGGTATCGGTCAGGAAATTTTCAACGCCATTGTGCTCGGCATTGCGGTGCTGATGCTGGCCTGGCACAACATCTGGATGGCCTCGCACGGTGCCGCGCTGGCGAGCAGCGCCCGCTCCGTCGGGGGCGACATCCGCGACGGACGACGCGCCTGTTCGGTGCTGTTTCTCATCGTCGGACTGGCCGTGCTAAGAGAAGGATCGGAAACCGTGCTGTTTCTCTACGGCATTGCGGCCAGCGATAGCGGGGGGCAATCGTCGATGCTGCTGGGCGGCTTGCTTGGCATGACGCTGGGTAGTGCAGTTGGCTACATGATTTATGCCGGGCTGCTGCGCGTGCCGATGCGCTGGTTTTTCTCGGCAACCAGCGTGCTGGTGTTGCTGCTGGCCGCTGGCATGGCCTCGCAGGCCGCGCATTTTCTGATCCAGGCCGATCTGTTGCCCAGTCTCGCGGCACCTCTGTGGGATACCTCGGCGGCGTTGCCGGAAAACGGACTGCCGGGGATGGTGCTGCACAGTCTGATCGGATATGACGCCCGCCCGGCGGGTATGCAAATTGTGTTTTACATGACCGCGCTAATCGCCATCATCGCCGGCATGAAATGGGCCAACCGCCCGCGTATCGCTATTCGTTCAACTACAGGAGTTGTTTAAATGAAACATAAATTCAATACGTTAGTTTTTGGCCTGGGTGTCATTCATGCCGGCATGGCCCATGCCGGCCCGGCGGCTTATGTCTATACTCCTACAGTCGAGCACGGCGAGTTGGAACTCGATTTCAAACACGGTTCAGCCCGGCAACTGGATGGTACGTTCAGGCAGGTAAGCAGCCTGGGTTTGGGTTATGGTGCGACGGAATACTGGTTTACCGAGGTTTACCTGAAACAGCAACGCAACGGCAACCAGAACATGACAATGGCTGAATGGGAAAACAAGTTTCAACTTACCGAAACCGGAAAATACCCTGTGGAGTTGGGGTTTGTCGCAGAACTGGAAGCGCCGTTAAGCGGCAGTGCGCCATGGGAGATAAAGTTCGGCCCCTTGTTGCAGACAGAATTCGGCAAAATACAATTGAACGGAAATCTGATTTTTGAACGCGCCTTCGGCATGGCGGACGAGAGCGGCGTACCTTTTGCCACTAACCTTCTTTACCAGTGGCAAGTCAAATACCGCTGGCAGCCTGTTTTTGAATTCGGCTTGCAGGGGTTGGGTGAACTGGGGAAATGGGATAACTGGTCTGGGCAGAACGCGCAATTGCACAGCTTCGGCCCTGCGGCTTTCGGTAAATTTGCGCTCGGCAACCGGCAGGCCATCAAGTACAACGCAGCCTGGTTGATAGGCACCAGTACCGCTACGCCCAACCACACCTTCAGGGCGCAGGTCGAATACGAGTTTTAGAAGCAGGACTGAGGATAGAAGAGCAGGGCTGAGGACTGAGTAGAAAGTCAAAAACGTCGCATGCTCTTTCTCAGTCCCCAGTCCTCAGTCCTCAGTCCTCAGTCCTCAGTCCTCAGTCCTCAGTCCTGTTTTTCCATCCTGTTTTTAATCCAGGCTTCGATGTCGCGCAATTCCCTTTCATTAACCGAGTGTTGCATCGCGTATTCATGCCAGGCAACGGTATAGCCCTGCTCCAGCAAACACGCTCTTGAGGCCGCACCCAGGCTACAGGGTACGATGGTGTCGTCACGTCCGTGCGCCATGAAGATGGGTGTTTGTCGTGAGAGGGTTGTGGCTTCTGCTTGTGTCGATTCAGGCAGCGGCAGATAGGTCGAGAGGGCCAGTACGCCGGCCAGGGGCACGGTCTGGCGCAATGCAGTATGGAGCGCGATGGCGCCTCCCTGGGAAAAGCCGGCCAGAAAAATATGTTGTGGCAGAATGCCGCGTGAAACTTCCTGCGCGATGAGTGCTTCGACATCCGCTTGCGAGGCGCGTATGCCCGCGCTATCCTGTTGTGCGTCGATTTTATCGCTGGCGATGTCATACCAGGCGCGCATAACAAACCCGCCGTTGATGGTGACCGGCCGTTTGGGCGCATGCGGAAAGAGGTAGCGTACCGCCACAGGCAGTTTTAATTCATCCACCATGGGCACAAAGTCCTGACCGTCAGCGCCCAGACCATGCAGCCAGATGATGCTGTATTGAGGCTGTTTGCCAGATTCGAGGACGATGTGCGAAAGAATAGCGGTCATGTAGTGCTCCTGTTCGTTGTTTTGCCAGCTTGCGTCAGCGGTTATCATGTGAGCCTGAATAAATACTCAAGGTTTGCGGCGTGTTGCCGATAAATATAACGATAAAACAATAATAATCAGTACGGAATTATAGGCGGGAGGGGCGAAATGAAAAGATCAATAACACCTACATCAATTGAACGCGTGATGCGCGACGACGACTTTATCGTCTCTATGACGGACCTTAAAGGACGCATCACCTATGGCAACCGGATTTTTATAGAATTTTCCGGTTATGAAGAGAGCGAATTAATCGGTACGCAACATAATATTATCCGCCATCCGGACATGCCGCGCGGCGTGTTCAAGCTGCTTTGGGATAAAATTCAGGCCGGGCAGGAGTGTTTTGCCTATGTCAAAAACATGTCCAAAGACGGCGGATTTTATTGGGTGTTTACCAATGTGACGCCCACTTTTGATTCGAAGGGTAATGTCACCGGATATTTCTCAGTGCGTCGCAAGCCCAAAATAAGCGGCATACAGACCGTAACAGGTTTGTATGCTGCCATGTTGGAGGCGGAACAAAAGGCCGGCGCGGCGAATGCCATCGCCGCCTCCACGCAATTACTCATTAATGTATTGACTGAAAAAGGGCTTAGCTATGATGAACTTATCCTTGCAATCTAAGTTTTCGGCACTGCTCTGGTCGTTTTCTTTCGGTACCCTGGCGATTATTCTGACCAGCTTCGCGCTGCACGGCGTGGAGGTTTTCATGTTGGTCTTTCTGGCGGTGGGCATTGCGGTTTCCGCGCTGGGGCAATGGCTGGTCAGGCGCTGGCTGGCACCGCTTGCTCCGTTGAATGACGTGATTAAAAGTGTTGCACAGGGCCGTTTTAACAAGCGCATCACCGGGGTTTCGGATACGGATGAAATCGGCAGATTGTGCTGGAACGTGAACGATATGCTGGATCAGCTGGGCGCCTTCTTCCGTGAGCAGGAAACCAGTTTTCGTGCCAATCTGGCCGGGGATTTTCATCGCGTTGCGATGAATGGCGGGATGCACGGCGGATTTAACAAGGGCTTGTCCAATCAGAATATTTTGCTGGAGGGCATGGTGGGGCAGAAGAAGGGCGCGATGCGCAATAATCTGTTGTCCAAGGCGCATCATTTGAATACCCACAATTTGCTGGGTAATCTGGCTTCCAATCAGCAAGATCTGAAGATTATTACCGATAACATGGAGGCGCTCGCCAAATTGGCACTGCGTACCAGCGAAGACGCGGAAGCCAGTCAGTCCTCGGTCAAGGATATCGTGGTGCGGTTATCCGGGATCACTCAGCGTGTCGAAAGTGCCAACGCGGCCATTACCCAGCTGAATGCCCGCAGCACGGAAATCAACAAGGCGGTCGGGCTGATCACGTCGATTGCCGATCAAACTAATCTACTGGCGTTGAATGCGGCGATTGAGGCTGCCCGTGCAGGTGAAGCGGGGCGTGGTTTTGCAGTGGTGGCCGATGAGGTGCGCAAGCTTGCCGAGAATACCAAGAATGCGTCCGAATCCATTGGGCGCGTGATGCAGATGTTGCAGGGCGAAGCCAGCAAGATGCTGGCGGATTCAGAGGAAATGCATGAGATTGCCCAGGCATCGCAAAGCGTGATTTCGCGCCTGGAAGAGAAGTTTGGTCGATTCTATCAATCCGCAAAGGTAACACTGAGCAGCGCGCACTATGCGCAGGATTTGAGCTTCGCGTCACTGATCAAGGTGGACCATGTTATTTACAAACAACGCGCTTATGCACTAATTAACAGTCCGGAAGATGATGAATTGCGCAAGGCGATAGGTGTAGATCATCACAACTGTCGTCTGGGCAAATGGTATGACGGGGCGGGTAAAGCAGTGTTCGGTGATTTACCTGCGTATCGCGCCCTGCTTCAGCCGCATAGTCAGGTGCATGCCGGTGCGCACAAGGCGGTGTCTCTGCTCGATGCGGGCTGGGAACATGACGATAAGGTGCAGGCGGCGATGATAGATGCGATGGCGGGGTCTGAAGCCAGCAGCGCCGTTGTGATGGAAATCCTGAATCGGATGGTGACCGAGAAGCACCCGGAGCTGGCGAAAGGGCATTAACGGCGGTAAGTAGGAAGTGGTGAGTAGCGAGTGGTCATAATTGAACCACTCACCACTCACCACTCACCACTCACCACTCACCACTCACCACTCACCACTTACCACTTACCATTCACGTCGGCTCGGGTATGGTCTCGCGCAGTACCTGAAACAGCTCACGGAAATTTTTGGCGGGTTTGCCGGCTTCACGTTCTTTGAGCGTATTGCGTATCAGCGTACGCAGACGCTGCACATCGGTTTCAGGATAGGCGGTCAGTAGTTCGGTCAGCGCGCTATCTCCTTCCAGCAGGCGTTCACGCCAGCGTTCCAGTTGGTGCATATAGCCGATATGCTGTTGCGATATGCCTTTCCAGGTATTCAGTTTTGCGATGATCGGTGCGGTGTCTACATCGCGCATCAGTTTGCCTATGTATTGCATCTGGCGGCGTTTTGCGCCGAATGATTTGATACGGCCCATTTCGCGTATCGCATCGCGCAAGGTTTCCGGGATGTCGAGTTGCGCGATTTGGTCTTTGCCTAGCTCTGTCAGTTCCTCTCCCAGATCACGCAAATCGTGCATTTGCTTCTTTATCTTGGTCTTGCTGGGTGGCAGTTCTTCTTCCTCGACGACGGGCAGACTGCGCAGGCCGCGTCCTTGCGGTCTGGCTGGCGCAGGTGCGGTGTCTTGATCGTCATCTTGATCGTCATCTTGATCGTCTTGATCTTCATCGTCGTACTGCTCATCCTCGTCAAGCAGGTCTTCATGCTCATCGTTGTCGAACTCATCCTGTTCGTCGCTTGCGTCGAACTCATTGATATCTTGATGGTTTTTTGGGTCTATTGTTTCGTCGTGCGTGCTCATGGTGTGCGATGTGGCTGCTAAGATACTGCTATGATAGCGCCTTTCGTCATTTTACAGCTTGAAGTTATGAACAAACCTACATCATCCGCGCCAAACTCGCCCGCTAGTGATCGATTTTCCAATTCGGCTGATGCGTTGCATGCCATTGCGCAGGACATGCTGAGTTATGCCAAAAAACAGGGTGCCACGGCGGCCTCCGCTGAGGTTTCCGAAGGTTTCGGTCAGGCTGTTACGGTGCGTCAGGGCGAAGTGGAAACCATAGAATACAATCGCGATAAAGGTCTGGGAATCACGGTTTATCTCGGTCAGCAACGCGGCAATGCCAGCACTTCCGATTTTTCTCCGCAAGCCGTGCGCGATACGGTGGATGCGGCCTTATCCATTGCGCGTTACACCGCAAAAGACGATTGTTCAGGCTTGCCGGAAGCGGACAGTCTGGCTCGTGAATTTCCTGATCTGGATTTGTACCATCCCTGGGATTTGCCGGTGGAAGATGCCATCGCACTGGCTCGGGAGTGCGAGCAGGCAGCACTGGATGCGGATGCGCGCATCCATAATTCGGAAGGCGCGACGGTGAACGTGCATGAAGCACAGTTCGTACTGGCCAATAGCCTGGGCTTTGCAGCCGGTTACCCTACTTCACGTCACAGTCTGAGCTGCTCGGTCATCGCCGGGCAGGACGACGCGATGGAGCGCGATTACTGGTACAGCGTGGCAAGGCGCGCAGGCGATTTGCTGGGCGCGCAACAGGTGGGGCGCATTGCCGCAGAACGCACCGTGCGCCGACTGGGCAGCAGGCAGATTGCCACCATGCAAGTGCCGGTGCTGTTTGACGCATCGGTCGCCTCCAGTCTGCTGGGGCATTTCGTCGGCGCGGTGAGCGGCGGCAGTCTGTATCGCAAGTCGTCATTTCTGCTCGATCGACTCGATCAACAGGTTTTTTCGCAACACATCAATATCGCCGACATACCGGATATTTCCAGGGGGCTGGCTTCCGGTGTCTTCGATGACGAAGGTGTGAGAACGCAGCGTCGTAACCTGGTCGAAAATGGCGTGTTGCGCGGCTATTTCCTGGGCACGTATTCGGCGCGCAAGCTGGGGCTGCGCTCAACCGGCAACGCGGGCGGCAACCACAACCTGATTTTGCAGCCATCGTGTACGCTGGATCTGGACGGTTTGCTCAAAATGATGACGCGCGGCCTGCTGGTGACCGAGTTGCTGGGGCAGGGGGTTAATGCCATCACTGGTGATTATTCGCGCGGTGCGGCGGGCTTCTGGGTGGAAAACGGCGAGATACAATATCCGGTGCACGAGATCACTATCGCAGGCAATCTCAAGGAAATGTACCGCAATATCGCCGCCGTCGGTAACGATGTGCTGGTGCAGGGTTCGCGTCAGTGCGGTTCGGTGCTGGTGGAAGGGATGACGATCGCAGGGAGTTGATGAGCATGCACCCGTCCGCAGCGCACTGCGCGGGTGCGGATGATGAACGCCTGTGCGGCGCTTTATGCGCCGAACATGGTAGAATTCGCGACCTCAAATTTTCTATCAGGAATGTCTGCCATGTTCTCCAGTAAAAACACCATTGCCGTTACGGATCCGGAATTGTGGGCCGCGATTCAGAATGAAAACCAGCGTCAGGAAGATCACATCGAGCTGATAGCTTCGGAAAATTACACCAGCCCGGCCGTAATGGAAGCGCAGGGCAGCAAGTTGACCAACAAGTATGCCGAAGGTTATCCGGGCAAACGCTATTACGGCGGTTGCGAATATGTGGACGTGGCCGAGCAACTGGCGATCGACCGCGCAAAGGCGCTGTTCGGCGCGGAATATGCCAACGTGCAGCCGCACTCCGGTTCGCAGGCCAATCAGGCGGTGTATGTTTCCGTATTGAAGCCGGGCGATACCATACTGGGCATGTCGCTGGCGCATGGCGGTCATCTGACCCACGGCGCCTCGGTGAATATCAGCGGCAAGCTGTACAACGCCATTCAGTACGGCCTGAACGATCAGGAAGAAATCGATTACGATCAGGTGCAGCGCCTGGCGACTGAACACAAACCCAAGATGATCGTGGCCGGTGCGTCCGCCTACTCGCTGGTAATCGACTGGAAGCGTTTCCGCGCGATCGCCGACAGCGTGGGCGCGTACCTGTTCGTGGACATGGCGCACTACGCCGGTCTGATCGCGGCGGGCGTATATCCCAATCCGGTCGGTATTGCTGATTTTGTCACCACCACCACGCACAAGACCTTGCGCGGTCCTCGCGGCGGGCTGATTCTGGCAAAAGCCGAACATGAGAAGGCGCTCAACTCGGCGATTTTCCCGGCTTTGCAAGGCGGCCCGCTGATGCATGTCATCGCGGCCAAGGCGGTTGCTTTCAAGGAAGCAGCCAGCCCTGAATTCAAGACTTATCAGCGTCAGGTGGTTGAAAACGCGCGTGTGATGACCCGTGTGTTGCAGGAGCGCGGTCTGCGCATCGTATCCGGCCATACCGACAGCCATGTGTTTCTGGTCGATCTGCAGGCCAAGCATTTGACCGGCAAGGATGCCGAAGCGGCCTTGGGACGCGCGCACATCACCGTCAACAAGAACGCCATTCCGAATGACCCGCAAAAACCGTTTGTCACCTCAGGCATCCGTATCGGCAGCCCGGCGATGACGACACGCGGTTTCCAGGAACTGGAGGCCGAACAACTCGCCCATCTGATCGCCGATGTGCTGGATGCGCCGAACGACGATGCGGTGATCGCACGCGTGGTGGGCGAAGTGAAGAAACTGACAAAACAGTTTCCGGTCTACGGAGAATAGTAGCTAGACGTTAGACGTTAGTTGTTAGTTGGGTTCGTCGCCTGCGGCGGGCTTTAACTTACGACTAGCGTCTAACGACTAACGACTGCTCTTATGAAATGTCCCTTCTGTAAAGGTCACGACACCCAGGTGGTGGATACCCGCGAAAGCGAGGAGGGCGACAGCATACGTCGCCGCCGTCGCTGCGTGTCGTGCGACAAACGCTTCACCACCTATGAGACGGTGGAGTTGCGCATGCCGCAGGTGGTCAAGCAAAACGGCACGCGCAGCGAGTTTGATGCAGAAAAACTGCGCACCAGTTTCAAACGCGCTTTGCACAAGCGCCCGGTTTCAACCGAAATGGTGGATGCCGCTATCGATCTCGTCACCCATAAACTGTATGCGCTGGGTGAACGCGAAGTCGATTCACGGCAAGTGGGCGAGCTGGTGATGCAGGAATTGCTCAAGCTGGATAAGGTTGCCTACATTCGCTTTGCTTCTGTTTACAAGAGTTTTCAGGATGTGGGTGACTTTGCCGATGCGGTCAAGGCGGTGCGCAAGACGCCATCGCCTTCCATCGATAAAGCTGAATAATGTTCAGCGCTGAAGACAATAAATGGATGGCACAGGCGCTGCGTCTGGCCGAGCTCGGACTATACGGCACCAGTCCGAACCCGCGCGTCGGCTGTGTACTGGTGCGCGATGAGAAACTGCTGGGCAGCGGCTGGCATCAGCGTGCCGGCGAGCCGCACGCCGAGATTCACGCCTTGCGCGCAGCTGGCGAAGCGGCGCGGGGCGCTACTG
>JAURZN010000193.1 GCA_030653355.1 Gallionella sp.
TTGGCGTGGTCGAATTCCGCTATTACATGGATGTTAAAGGCCGACTTTCGCATCTGCTGTCCAGGAAGGACGATGACGAGATGCCGACAATTTTACATTGATGGAAATTGATGCATAAAGCTGGATTGTGGGTATTTAAGCTGCAGCTAGCAGGGGAAGTATTCATTGATCAGAACGACTACTTTTTAATCACATGATCGTATTGCCATGAATTTTTCAGATGTCCTTAAAGCGCTGAATCAGGCCTCTGCCTTTGAGCTTTACCGTATGCGGGCTGCCATCGACAGGGTGCTGGATGAGCCGCGTTGGGTGCAGGCGATTCATGCCCGGTTGCAGATTGGGCTCGTCATTGAATATTTTGATTCTCAAGCCAATATTGTCCGGCGGATTGTGGGCCTTGGTTGGCCGCATGGCCGGTGTACTTTTGGCAGTAGTTATCAACGTACTGTTGTCCAGAATTTTGTCACCAGAAGCAATGGGCGCATATTTTCTGGCATTCAGTTTGGTGGTTGTGCATTCAACATTGGCTCAACTGGGATTAAGTCAGGTTGTTGTTCGGTTAGTAGCTGAATCAATGCAAAGGGAACAACCAGGCCGAGCAGCAAAGACCATAAGGCTGGTATTTATTTACGGCGGTTTAGGGAGCGCTACCGTTGGCGGGGTAATTTTTCTGGGGGTGGGAGATTGGCTTGCAGAGTATGTTTTTCATTCAATTTATTTGATTGAGGTGATGGGTTGGATTGCGCTTTGGGTTGTTTCGTTTACTTTTCAGTCCTTGTTTGCTGAAACTTTTCGTGGGTTCCACGATATTAAATCGGCTGCATTATTTGGTGGGGTAACGAGTAGTATTTTTACAATCTTATTAATTGTTACCGTCTGGTTTTTTTATCATCAATCAACATTGGAAAGAGTCATTGTCTATTGCGTTGTAGGCGTGATGGTAAGCAATACACCGCCAATGCTGATGGTATCGGCACCTTGCGCATTCTCGAAGCCACCCTTGGCAAGATTCCTGATGATGTAAAAGCCATGCTCGGCCTTGAGCCGGAGGCACCTATTACTCAGTCCTCAGTCCTCAGCCCTCGTGACTCAGTCGTTTTATGGGGTACGGGTACACCGAGGCGCGAATTCCTTTATGTGGATGATCTGGCGAATGCGCTGGTGTTTCTGGCGATGCTGGATGACGAACGTTACAACGCCCTGGTCGCGCCCGATCAGTGTCCATTGATCAATGTCGGAACCGGCGTGGACCTGACCATCCGGGAATTGGCAGAAACGGTTGCACAGGTGGTGGGTTATCAGGGGAAATTCGTTCAGGACACATCCAAACCGGACGGCACCATGCGCAAGGTGATGGATGTGACGCGCATGCATGAACTTGGCTGGCGTGAGAAGGTGGGCTTGCGGGAGGGTATTGCGACCGCTTATGCCGAATTTTACCAGCGTGAGGATTCCAGATGACTCAGTCCTTCACGCAACAACTTAGGGCGCAGCCCCATTCATTCAGGAGCAGGAGATTCATCTCCGTAGCTCCGAAGGAAGCCCCTTGCGGGCTTAGTTGTGCGGGGAATGCCCCTGCGGCATCCGCACTCAGTCCTTCACGCAACAACTCGGTTGTGCGGGGAAGCCCTCAGCGGGCTCAGTCCTCAGTCCTGAGTCCTCACTCCTCCGCCATGCGCACTCGCGGACAGCTTTGGGCGCTGTTTGCGCTGATTGTTTACACCCCCTTGCCCCTGGCAAGCAACCGCCCATGCAGATAAGGCGGCAGCCTGATGGCTGATCCGGGATGATAGATTTACATTGCCACTATTTGCCCGGCATAGACGATGGTTCACAGTCGATGGCGGAGTCGCTGGATCTGGCGCGCGCGTCAGTGGCCGATGGAATCACGCATGCGGCGATGACGCCGCATATTCATCCGGGTCGCTACGAAAATACCCGTTCTTCTGTGGTTCTGGCAACAAATCGATTTCGTGCGGCGCTTGTTGAGGCTGATATCAGCTTGCAGATATTCCCCGCCGGCGAAGTGCGCCTGACTTCGGAGATTATTGAGTTGCTGGAGCAGGATGAATTGCCTTTTCTCGGGACGCTGTGCGGCTACCGGATACTGTTGCTGGAATTTCCATACGGTCAGATACCGGTGGGGACGGAAAAGCTGGCGCACTGGCTGCTGACACAGAAGATACGTCCGCTGATTGCACATCCGGAGCGCAATAAAGTGGTTTTGGCTAATCTTGAGCGGATCGCACCTTTTGTTGAGATGGGTTGTTTGTTGCAGTTGACCGCAGGTTCGGTAATTGGCGAGTTTGGCAAGGCCGTGCAGGATAGCGCGGCCCTGATGCTGGAACGGCGCTGGGTCGCCGTGATTGCCACCGATGCGCATAATTTATTGCATCGCGCCCCGATGTTGTCGGCAGCGCGGAATTGGTTGGCCGATTGCGGTGGGCAGGCATGGGCGGATGAGTTGACGCGGATTACGCCAGCCAGAATTCTGGGTATTGAATTGGACGGGTTGTCATCTTATAGATTAGGCCATTAAACAGATTAAAGAGACTGCGTCATTCCCGCGCATGCGGGAATCCAGATAATTTAAAGATACCCGCGCAGCGGGACAAAACTTGGGTTTTGAACCACTGCGCGGATTTTTTCCGCTGGATTCCCGCATACGCGGGAATGACAACTATTTAGTTGACGACTCAATAGGGAGCGCTGATTTATTTGGTATTGTTGTTCCTGCGTATAGTCATTATTGGGGTTTGGATTGCCGAAAAAAATAATTTTTACCCTGCTGCTCGTGTCCGTTTTGGTGTATTTGACCCGAGTCGGTATGGCTGATTTTTTGCGACTTGAGCCCTGCTCTTACATAGATGCCGTTCAGAAGAGGACTGTGCGTGTTGATCCGGTTATATTGAACAAATCACGGGAACGTTTATTGCTGGCGCGTACATGGGATGCGGGTAACCCGATAATCCCGGAATATTTGGGGCAAATCGCCTTTATACGCGCGCAATTGATCAGTCTGAGTCCCACTGTGCAGGCGATATTTTTGCGGGAAGCCATAGAACATTTTGACTCGGCAATCGTTCTGCGGCCCAATTCGGCGCATTTGTGGGCGGCGAGAATGAGTGCCGGCAGTTTTTTGCTCGAAACAAAGGCAAGGCTGGGGCGTAATGAGACGCTTGTCGATGATGAATTTTCCGTGACAAGGCAGGCTTTGCGCCGGGCGGCAGAACTCGGGCCGTGGGAGCCATCGGTGCTGCAACAAATAGTGAGAGTTGGAAACTTGCGCTACAGGGAGTTTTCTCCTGAAGAGCGTGAGGTAATTGACGGGGTAGTCGTACGGGCAAAACAGTTAAGGCTCGGAATTTGAAGGGAAAAACGGGATTTTAATTGTTTTGCATTTGCTTGTTGTTTGCGATATTATCGCGAGGAAGTTAACTCATATACGGGGGGTATCATGAAGACGATTAAATTACTATTGGCTGTGTTGTTGTTGTGTGTTTCGCAGTTCGCGCTGGCCGTTGCCACACCAGCAGAACAATTGGCACTTGATAACGCAATAGCCGCAGTGCAGGCCGATCCGACTAACCAGGCTTTGGTTGATGCAGCCGTGCAAGCCGCCGCCAATGCGGACATTGCTGCCGATGTTATCGTTACTCAGCTATATAACCTGGGTGTTGCGCCTCAGCTCATTACGGCGGCCATGAATAGCAATATTAACCTCGGTACTGCCGTAAATGGCCTGCAGCCTTCCTGCGCACCAAATTGCGGCACCGACAATACGGCTAATGTTTCTTATGTTCTCGCAGCCGGAAATACGGTTAACACCACGCTGGCGCTGCTCACAGCAGGCGGTCCAACCGGTGCTGGCGGTGCGCCCGGTGCGGGTGGTGGTGATTTGGGTGGCGGTTTGGGTACAGGTACGACGGGTGGTCCAAATGGCGCAGTCAGCCCAGGGTAATATTCAGCTTATTTAACCAAAGGGGGAGCTTATGCTCCCCTTTGTTTTTGTTTGCTTCGTCCGTCATCGGGCTTCAACCCATTCTAAATTATCGATGGATTTTTTGATATGCGCCGGATAGTTTTGCGGGTTTCCATGTTGCTTCTGCTCTGTTCGGCAGTCATTGCGGCGGAATTCGTGGAATTTTCGCCCGGCTTGTTACGGCATATCGCTGCGCGCTGGGGAAGTGATGCGCCTGAACGTCTGACTGACTGGCGCGATGAACAAAGCCGGCATATTGCGAAGCAACGAGGCGCTGCGCCTTCGGCAGCTGAAACGATCCGTGATTTGGATGATGTTAACTGGTACTGGAATAAAGTTCGTTACTACACCGACAGCAGGCATTGGCGTGTACTGGACTATTGGGCGACACCGGTTGAAACGTTGGCTTCGGAAGGGGCGGATTGTGAGGATTATGCGATCGGCAAGTATTACAGTCTGAAAGGGCTGGGCGTGCCTGTGCAAAATCTCAGAATAACGTATGTACGTGCCCTGCGCTGGAATGAGGCTCATATGGTGCTGGCCTATTACCCGACACCGGATGCGGATCCCTATATTCTGGATAACTTGAATAAAAGTGTGGAGTTGGCGTCGGATCGCCCTGATCTTGTGCCTGTGTACAGTTTCAACGATGAAGATTTATGGGCGGCAGGCGCGACTTCCGCGGGCGGCAAATCTAGTCAGATTCGCCTGTGGCGCGGCTTGCTGGACAAGATGGAAAAAGAGCGGACGATGTAACCGCAGGAGAATGAAATGACCTTGTTCAGACAATTGTTTCTCGGTACTTCCATCGTATTTTTTGCGCTTCTGGTACTGGTCGAGAGCATCTATATTGCGAATGCGCGCTTCTACATGCAGGAACAGCTTACCTCGCACGCTCAGGATGTGGCGACCTCATTAGGGCTGGTGCTGCCTCCTTCATTGGCCGATAAAGATACGCTGCGTGCGGAAATTACCGTCAATTCGGTGTTCGATCGCGGGTTTTATAGCTCCATCGTGGTGTTGAATACCAGGGGTGAAAAGTTGATCGAGAAGAGCCTGGCTCCTGCGCCTCCCGGTGTTCCAGTTTGGTTTACTCAACTGTTTCCGATGACGGCGCCGTCAGCGGAATCGTTGATCAGCAAGGGCTGGCAGCAACTGGGGCGCGTGATCGTGACCAGCCATCCGAACTTTGCCTACAAGCAGTTATGGCGCACCTCGGTCGAGGCGACGCTGGGCTTGCTGGCGTTGTATTTGCTTTCGCTGATCGCGATACATGCTTTCCTGTCTAAAATCCTGCGTCCACTCAAGGAAATCGAGGAGGTCGCGCATGCCATCAGCGAGCGGGATTTCAGGCAAGTTAAGGCGTTGCCCCGGGCCCGTGAATTGCGCCGTGTGGTGAAGGCCATTAATTCCATGTCTGCCAAGTTGGTCGCAATTATTGCGCATGAGGTGCGTCAGGCGACACGCTTTCGCGATGAATCCAGAAAAGATGTGCTGACCGGCATGGATAACCGGCGCGGTTTTGAGCAGCATGTGCACGAATTGCTGGAGCATGGTGCGGATATGGTGTCGGGTGCCATGTTTCTGCTGCAACTGAGCGATTTTAAGGCATTTAATATCCAGCATGGTTATCAGGCGGGCGATGCCTTGCTCAAGGATGCGGCTGTGGCTTTGCAGGGCGTGTGGCCTGAGCGGGATTTGTTGCGCTGCCGCATCAATGGCGCGACATTCGCGGTGATGGCCTTCAATATCACGCGTGAAGAGGCGGCGGGGCTGGGGGCTGAATTGTGCGATGCGCTGGGCGGGGTGGCTGAGGCACACCATTCAGAACCGCTATTGACATTCGGTTGTGGCGGCGTGCATTTTAGCGGGGAAAAAGTGACGCTGCATGCCTTGCTTGCGCAGTGTGATCTTGTTTTGCTGCAATCCATGTCGAATGGCGCAGGCGTTAGTCTGACGGAAAATTTGCGTGATGATGAAAGCAGTAAGGGTTCCTTGTTCTGGAAAGAGTTGATTCTGGATGCGATTTTGGCGGAACGCGTGATGTTGCTCTCGCAGCCTGTGATGTATTTCGGCAGTGAGCAAAAGCTGCAATCGGAAGTGGTGGGGCGGCTGATTAACGCCGATGGAGAACTTGTTCTGGCGGAGCAGTTTATCCCGAGGGCCAATCGCTTCCA
>JAURZN010000205.1 GCA_030653355.1 Gallionella sp.
AGTTGCTGGAAAAACAGAACACCATATGACGAATCAGTCTATTTGAAATCGCTAAAGCGAAGAGGATCACCATTGCTAAACAGCAGCGTCATGGAATCTGCAAAAATGACTTGACGGAGTGCCTCAGGGCGCGAACCGGACGCTCAACGTAAAATTAACCTGCTCCGCGCTTTTGCGGAGTCCGGGTTGAATGTCGTGTTCTGCGTCATGGATTCTTTTCCGAACGCGCAACGCCATTACTCATTAGACCGCGCTCTAAGTTGCTAAAGCGCTCCCACACCCACTGACGAGTGCCGTTCAACATTGTATTGTCGAACGACCTCCCCGCACGGGCAGCTCTTTCAGCGTCGATGAGTTCTTGGGCGAGCGCGATGCACCACGAGGTTGCAGGTTCAGCTTCGTCTTTCAGAATGGCGTGAGGAGTGCTGTGGTGGAGTGAGTCGCATGCTGAACGCCACCACCGCCCCAAGCGAGTAAGTTCTTCTCGGATTTTCGGATCGGAAGGTAACGCTCCATCAATCACGCCATAGTGCAACACCTCCAATGCGTCGTCTCGGCGCCGAGCCTTCACCCGTGCTTCATCAGCATGGGTTTCACACAGCCCACCAAGGAAAGGGGGCTCTTCGCAGCGATACACCGAACAATATTCCTTTCGTTTCATGACGAGACCGAAGGCACGGATGTTGACGCCGAACGTGAAGCTAAGGGGCGCCGCGCTTTTGCGGCGTCCCGCTTGAGGGAAGGGTTAGATGACACTATTCATACCCTCAATAAATTGCGATTTTCCGCCGTATGATGGGTGCCTTATGTACTTGATTGTTTGTTCTGGGAGTATTTGTTCAAGTGCTGCTACACCTTTATAACCAATACCCGCAATAACTTCAGGTTTGTAAATATGATGCAGTTCTCTAAGTATTTTGGCACCGAATTTGACTTCTGCTTCAGTGGGCTCTCTATTTCCGTTTACTTCGCCCTTCTTATGTGGATGAAACGGAAATGAATTCCAGAATAGTGGGGTTGTTTCTTTTTCAGACAAATAATTCCATACGATTGTGGCGGTACTTTCAGTTTCGATATGCGGCAACTGAATTTTGTTTTTCAGAGCAACTAACAGTGGGTGTGGTATTTTCTGAAATGCTCTGCCACTGGTAAAGGGAATGCCGGTAATACGACAACCTCTATGGCCTGGAGCTTCACCGACAAGCAATATTCGCTTGCCACCATGATTAAACATGTACTCAAAGTAATGTCGAAGGTTATCGACGGCATATGGTTCAAGGTATGGGTTCGCAACCGTGTCTGAATGTGGATATTTTGCTAGTTTTTCGAGCAATTCTTCTATGAGTTCCATTGATTTTGGTCGTCTTATCTAACGTCTGAATTCAACGGACGCCGGAGGCGGTCCGGTGCAATGAATGGTTATGCTGTACTCCCTCAAGCGCTGCGAACCAAAAATCGCCAAACTTCGACCAGTTGAATTCGTAGGTGTTTAGAAGGTTGACGTTCACGATCTTGCCTCCCACTGGAACAGTGATCTTGCCGCCGGGAAAGATGTTGCCGTGCGAGATGTCATACGCCCAGCATTTGCCGCGTTTAACAGTTGGCCGAACGAAACGCTCAAGATCGTTCATAACGAGTGCAATCCCGTAATTCGCGATACCAGAGGCGACGTACTCTTCGAGGATGTGAAGATCCTCGTACACGTCTTTCATGAATATGTCGTGCGCTCCACGAGTTCCACCAGATGCAGCTATCGTGCGGTAGCACTTCATCTCAATGGCGATAGCCGTCTTACCCTTTTTTGAGTTCCCCTTGACGAGAATGTCGATGTTGTTGGGCCCAGATTTTGTTCTCACTCCGGTCTCAAGCTCAATGTCAGCCGCTTCATCTGGGTTGTGAAGTGTGAGCGGGATAACCTGCTTCAGGACGTAGGCGAACTGAAGCTGCATCGAAGCTTCCTTATTCACTGGGATCAAGCCTCCACCTACTTTCCGAGCGAAAACTTGCCATGCGAAAGAGACTGCTCCGCGTAACCGGAGTTCGAAAGCCTCCTCTTTGATGAACTCATCCACAGCTTGCTCCAAGGGCATAACGAAATAGACAGAACTATTCAAACATATGCAGGACAGTGTTCTGTATAAGCTGGCCTGATCTTCTGTAACCACTTTATTCTATATGACTAAGATGATTTTATACATCAAGCTATCCTACATAGTCAGCACACCACCCGAATGTCGGCTTATGTTAAGGGTTGTCGGACGCCTGCCCTCAACCTCAGGCCGGTCAGAATACACCGGAACGCTGCGGGCAGGTGTCGGACAAGCCTCGAGGGACGAAACCGCGTGATGTTGCCGCTGCCCGTCAGATCAGGCGACGGTCTAT
>JAURZN010000206.1 GCA_030653355.1 Gallionella sp.
CGATACACCGCAAACCCGCTCTGAGCCTAGCTCTTGGCGGGTTTTTCATTGACTAAGATTTTATTTTCAATAAAAAAGGCCGCAAACCCAATATGGGCGCGGCCTCCAGCCAAACTACCAACACCTTTCGCCAACGGCTAGGCTTTTTTTGTAATCTTCAGTCAGGTACTCGAAATGATTGAACGGCACGAAGTGCCAGCAATTGTGCAAAAACTGTTTTGCCACGATTCATGCTGCCGCTCCGTCTGCAGAGTAAAGGGCAAACGATACGGCTTTTTAAACAGAGGCGATTTCAAATCGTCGGAATGCATAAGGCTGGAAGCCTCGCTAATAAAGGGCTACAGCTAAATGAACTTAAAATCTACCGGACAGTAGTGGTCTGCACCCTAAAATTCAACAATACCAAGATAACCAGCAACAGCATTGCGAACGCGTTATGCAGAACCGCGCTGACAAGCGATAGGTCAAGAAATACATTGGCGATACCAAGCGCTGTCTGTAGCACCAGCAACACCAGCATAATCCCAGCTATCGTGCGCATGCCCTCCTCCACTGCCATAATCCGCAAGGACAGCCAGCTCAAGTAACAAAAAACAAGCAGCGCGCCAACGCGATGCATCCAGTGTATCGCCGTCAGTTGTTCGGCGGAAAGTGGCAACCCGAATCTCTCAAGACTGTAAGAAAAATCCATAGTGGGCAACAGCGCGCCGTTACAAAGAGGAAAGTCCGTGCAGGCAAGTGCGGCGAAATTGGCGCTGACCCAACTACCCAGCATGATTTGAATCAGCAACAGCACCAGGCCTAGTCGCAATGCGTTTCGCCAGCTCCGGGCATTATTAGCGACAGATGAGAATGGCGACATATGGCGCAAGGCAATCCATGTCAATAATATGAGCAGGGCCATTCCACCCGCGAAATGCACCGGGACGATAATTGATCGCGGCAAATAGGAAAATGCCGTCATGCCGAACACGGCAAGAAATACAATCAATCCGACCAGCAGTGTGGGCAACAAAGGAGATTGCCGAAACTCTACGCGTTTGCGCCATGCAATCGCACAAATCGCAATAGACAGAATACCCATAAGCAATCCCACCTGGTTTTGCAGCTTCCATTGCCATGAGTCATGGGTGCGCAATACGCTATCAGCACTGCGAACCTGTCTTAGCTTCAGCGCATTTTCCTCATAACAGGCAGGCCAGTTGGCACAGCCAATACCGGCATCGGAAAGCCGCGCATAAGCACTGAACACCACGGCGATAAAGGCAAGCAGGCAGGCCAACAGAACGAGTCGTAAATACATGTGATATCTGCCTTTGAAACGTTATTTCGGACAACCGCTGTTATTGATGCTTCTGTTCGGCATGATGGTTCTGCATAATCGTGTGCCTTCCAGTACGGCATTACGCATATCGGCACCGATCAGCGTAGCGCCGGTAAGATCGACACGACTGAAATTGGCGCCGACCAGGCTGGTCATCGCGAACAGCGCGCCTGTCGCATTGGCACCCGTCAGGTCAGCACCTTTAAGATTGGCCATTAATAGCTTTGCGCCAGCCAGGTTGGCATCCCTGAGATTGGCGCCCGACAAAGTGCTTTGCGACAAATCCGCTTTAGCCAGATTGGCACGCGACAAATTCGCCTTGTTCATATAGGTTTGGGAGAGATCGGTCCCGGCCAGATTCGCATTGGACAAATTTGCCCCAGTCAAATTAGCTTCCGTAATCCTGTCACCGCTCAGATTAGCACCAGACAAGTTGGCGCCTGCAAGATCGGTGCTAGCCAAATTTGATCGCGTCAGATTCGCCCCGGAAAGATCGGCGCCGGGGCAATTTGTTCTTCGTTTAATTTGACAACCATTGATAATTTGCTGGGCCTCGGCAGCAAAAGCCAACATCACCGTCATGGCTAAAAACGAAATGATAAAATTTTTCACGGCATCGCCCTAGTGGATTGAGGTAGTTAGCCTGCGGGTGTGAGGTTAGCAAAATTCAAACCGGGGAACAAGCTGACTTATTTCAAATTGTAAGAGGCTCATGCTTGACTCCGTTACAGCTATTGCGTAGTGTTGCTCTACATAAAGAATGGCAGATCATGACCAAACAGAGCAACCGTTATCGCACCATAGATAGCCTCATCGAACTTTAATTTAAAAGCAAACAAATGTCCGTCAAAAATACCCGTTTATTGTTGGCAACCCGCAATAACCGGGACGCGGATTACTTGATTTTATGCCATACGCAAACGCCACTTTACTCCATTCAAGTTCGGTTATTTAATTCGGGAAATTTATTATGCTAATCCAGCTTGCAGCCCTGGGCATACTGGCGGCATTGCTGCCGCTGACTATCGTATGGGTATCGGGCGATACTGACAAATACCGTAAATTGGTATGGGTCACACTCTTTCTCACATTTGACCTGATTATGTTCGGCGCATTCACGCGTCTGACTGATTCCGGTCTGGGTTGCCCCGACTGGCCTGGTTGTTACGGTCATGCCAATCCGCTGCAGGCACATGCGGATATCAGTGCCGCCGAAACCGCGATGCCTACAGGCCCGGTGACCGTCATAAAGGCCTGGATAGAAATGATACATCGCTATCTGGCAATGGGCATCGGCGTACTAATCGTCTCAATGACAGCCATTTCATGGCGTAAGTGGCTGCAATCAGGACGACAGGAAAGAAAATTTTCGCCGCTGTTTCCGTCTCTGCTGCTTGTCTTCGTTTGTGTCCAGGGCGCTTTTGGCGCCTGGACCGTCACGATGAAATTGCAACCGGTCATCGTAACCGTGCACCTGCTTTTAGGCATGGGCTTACTGGCACTCCTGACATGGTTTGGCGCGCGTTTAAGCGATCATCCTCCGATACCGAAATCGGCTACCGCACTTCGCCTGCCAACAACCCTGGCGATATGGCTGCTGCTGTTGCAAATCGCGCTCGGCGGCTGGGTCAGCACCAATTATGCAGCGCTGGCCTGCACGGACTTCCCGCTCTGCAACGGTGCGCTGTTGCCGCACATGGATTTTCACAACGGCTTCACAATATGGCGTGATCTGGGCATGACTGCCCATGGCGATTACCTTCCTTTCGCGGCCTTGACCGCGATTCACTGGACGCATCGTGCCTTTGCCTTTGTCGTGATAACGATGGTTGTCTGGGTGGCACTCCGCGCCTATAAAATCCCCGCATTACGCGAGACTGCGCGCTGGTTGTTGATCGCTGTTGCGCTGCAATTCTCCCTTGGCATCGCAACCGTTCTGCTGCAACTGCCGCTGCTGCTTGCTGTGGCGCATAATGGCGGCGCGGCACTGCTGCTGATATTGCTGGTCATGCTGCATAACAAAACCCGCATCACAGAGGTTCAGGATGCTGCACAGGTTTCCTGACCGCCTGTGACGACCTTGCTTACTTTTCCAGCGGTTCTGCTTTAGCCGTTTTCGGGTTTGCGTGTACCAGCCTTACATTCACTGCCTCGCTTTTTTCCACGACATAATCATTGCCGTAATCAAAACGCCACACCCACGCACCGGCACGACGGGTCCGGAACGTCGTGTCTGTCCAATATTTTCCAGCCAGAGATTCCGGGAAATATAGCTTAGGCAAGGTCGGCCCGGGATGGGGAATGCTGGTGTCTACAATCGTATTCAACTCAAAACGGCTGGGCAAATGCCAATCCGCAAGACCGCAAAGTTTCATGGCATTGATTGATTTGGCATAGGATTCTGTATCGCAATCGCTTCCCGTGCATACCCCGGCGTTGGCTTTCCCGGCAAAGCCGCCGTTACTCATCTGATCCGAGTCAAACCAGCTGTAGGTATTATCGATGTTTTGCAAACCAGGCTGAGTATTTTTCAACTCCCACGTCATGCCCGCCTGATTATCACGCACACAAGCCCAGGGATGTTTTGCATAATCGCTACCGTCATTGATGCTGCCATCCTGATTGATACGCGTCATATCAAAAACGAATGGCTTGGGGTCAAGCGCTTCACCACAGCCAGTTATCAGAACCGTGCCCAGCAGCAACAGGGCGAGCTTGCTGCACGAACGTATTCTGATTGAGGTATTTTCCTGGATCATTTTCTTCATTTTATTTACCCGTAAATGACGTTGTAATATCTGTTGCGCAGTGTCCTGTGCAAACTGTTGCGTTTCCATCGTACCAGAGGGATGCGTGCTTTACGCATCAGAAAAGTGATTTGTACTGATTATTTTTCTGCATTATTCTTCGTTGCGTGATGACCAGCCAAGTCGAGCAGGCTGGAACGAAATGATTCCACTTCCGAAAATAATTCCCTGGAATCGGCTGAAGCGGCCCAAAATTGCCTGATTCGCGTCCGGTCTGCTCGACCACGCAGGCGCGGCTCCCGCTCCGCGAGCACGCGCTTAGTTGTCCATTGCACACCCAAACGGTGGTAGCAATCGCCATCACGGCAACCGGTAATAAACACGCCGTCAACTTTGCGTTCGTGCAGCGCATATTCCACGAATGAGGGCGGCAACATAGCGATACAGGGCAAACTTAATACGCAAACATTTTCACTGCGTAAATCTTCAATATTCGCAGCATTATCGCAACCGAAGACCATTACCCGTGCATCACCCTTAAGCCTGGCCATGTCACTCATCATGGCAGCACGAAGGCTGGACAGCTGCAAGGACGGCATTTCAATGCCACTGACATAATTATCCTCACTCCTGAATGGATTTGACGAGGGGCATGCGCCGGTACAGATACCACAACTGACACAACGATCCGCCACAACCACCGCCTCTTCCTGGAAGTGCATGCCGTCACTGCGTGGCCGCATCACCACAGCTTCATACGGACAATCGGCAACACAAAGCCGGCATCCACTACAATCTGCAAGGTTCACCTGAGCGACCGGAATTTGTTTAAATCGGGACGGCAGCCACGGTAAAACGACAAGCAACAGGCTAAGGCCAATCACAAATGCCCACACCTGCCCTGCGGACCATACGCCCAACAATGGATAAATAAATAAATAAAACCAGTCTATTTCCAGATTACGGGGTTCAATAGACATGTCTGCCGCCCCCTGGCTCAATACGGGCTTCACCAACGCCAGCACCACTAACGTCAGCAGCATCCCGACCGCCAGGATTTTTTTGGGGTTAACCACGGGGTTGCTGATGCGCATGATATGCACCCAGAGCAAAAACAGAATAAATAGCGGGATAGTTACATGGGCAAACGATATCAGTGTAAAGAAGCGGTCATTGAGTACTTCCTGAGTGATGAAGCTACGCGATAGCGATTCGCTGAATATGGGCAGCCAGTCTAACCATTCGACCGTAGTCACGGTGGTATATTGGGCCAGTGTGTCCCATACCATCCAGTAACCGTTGATTCCGGCGGCATATATTGGCCATATCAGCAGCACGCCCGTTACCCAGGCAAACCAGCGGGCGCCGCGAAAACGGCCCAAAATATATTCGCGCAGCATATGCAATGCCATCACCAGAATCAGTGCGTCGGAAGCATATCGATGCAGACTGCGCATGACCCCGCCCAGATACCATTGTTCATGAGTGATATATTCAACAGACGGATACGAAAGTTCTATGCCGGTTTTATAAAAGGCGTAGATGTACGTGCCACTGACGAGAACGATCCAGAAGAGATAAAATCCCAGCGCGCCCAGATAATAAAAAGGATTAAGATCGTGGCCGAAGAACTTGTTCAGCCCCCCCTCTATCCATAGCAACGCCCTGCGCGCATAGGGCATGGTAGGGTCGGCGGCAGTTATTTCAAGTCGACGCATCTATGTCACCCGGATTGCAGTCTAAAAAGTGTTTAAATCCGCCACTTCAAAGTCTGGCAACATAATACAATGTCGGCATACTTGAAAATCACTTGGGAGAATAAACTTGGAAGTCATCTACTACACTCTGGTGGCCGCTGGCCTCTATCTGGCGTCCGACCGGTTGCTCAATTACATTGAAACATCGCGTGGTGAACGTTTTAAATATCGCAGTATCATTTTCTTTGTCATCATTCTGGTAATGGCATTTCTTGCCTTCGGTTTTGTCAATTTCATCGCACTTTCGTCGCAGTAATAGTGCCGTTTGCTTTAGCGCAACCGGCACACAGATTTTAACTATGCGTGCAATCTACGCCCCCTGCTGAACCGGTTTGCGCATCGCCTTGAAAACCACCACCAGGAACATGATACCGCCTACCACGGCGATCAGTCCGCCCAACCCCATCAACCCCATACCTGCAGTTTGTGCAAAGCCGTGCAACTCCTGCGCGGCGCCCGCCACCTTGCGTTGCACTCCATAACCGCCGGACCACAGCAAACCCACAATGTGCAGCAGTTGCCCGACTCCGTACACATAAGGCATCAACGTAGCCCACTTCAATTCCGGCTCACGATAGCCCAGACGAGGCAACAAATGTAAAGTCAGCCCCATGAAAGCCAGACTGATTGCGCCACCGGTTCCGTGATAATGCGCCGTGATAATAGTGTTGCTATCCCTGATCATCAGGCTTATCCCCGCGCCTATGGCAAACAGGATGACCGATGAGAGCAAAGCCGCACGTTGCGGATGTGTCGATGCGTCACCCTTCCCCGCAAGGCTGCCATAGAGAATAGCCAAGCCGATGGGTACGGGCGCGAATGCCCCCCCAACCCTCATCAACTGAGTGAACTGCTCCATATAGTCACCCAATATTCCGTTGTAATTCAAATAAATAACCGGAACATACAGCACGGGCAGCAGCCCCAGAATCAGCAAGAATGACGACACTCGCGGAGACAATGAGTTTTTCACACCACAGGCATCTGCCAGCCACAACCAACCGGCCAGCATCAGTATCATATAAGTGAACTGGAGCACATGCCCCCCGCCCCAGAACAAAATATCAAAAAAAACCGTGCTATACAAATCGGTTGGAACAATGCCGTATGACCAGACAAAAGCAGCCAGCGCAAACAGCATCGAAATAGCTGCTGCATAAAAGCCGATGCGTAATGAACCTTCACCACCACGCCACAATGAAGCCGACGGCACCGCAAGTAAGCTGCGCAGCACCTGTATCGCCATACCCGCTGCGAAGCTGATCAACCCGGAAAAAAAGAACGTGCTTTGTATCACCGGCACATAGTTGCTCATCAGCGGCTTGCCTGTCGCCACGAAGGGAGACAGCACGATGATCAAAGCGCCAATTGAGGAAAGCAGTAACGCCAGCCAGCCTACCCCGATGAATCTGGATGTTGAATTCAGACTCCACAACACGCCGGCGAATGCCAGAAACCACAACAATACGGATAAATCCACATGCACCACGAGCGCAGTGTGGAAAAAATCGACCCAGGGAAAAATATCCTGAAGATAAGGGGTGCGTGCCAGCACCAGCAAAATGGCGAAAACCCCAGCCCCTACCAGCGAAGCAATTCCGAGCCACAACCAGCCGGAAGCCAGCCTGCGCCCGGCATCGGATGGCATGGTCAGCACATATCCGCGTTTACCACCCTCAGTTTCGTTATCGGCCTGCTGAAATGCTGCACTCATCATTTTTCCTTATTTTGTAATTTTGGTTCTGTATTCTTGTTTTTAAAAATAAATCCACCCGTTGCCGCCTTGAAATCTATCACCATGATATGCCCTGGCGCCAGCGTCACAGTTTCTTCCCTGACATAGTTATATTCCTCGCCATCGTGATCTTTCAGGCGTGCCTTGAGTGTATGTATGCCCGCCTTCACGGGTATGCGCCGGTAAATATTAGAATTACCACTGCTGGAGAATCCGGCAGGCTTCAGTATCACATGATATAGCTGTTTTCCATCCATTTCGAGTTCTACAACCACATTAGAACGCTTGCGATTAGGGCATATCGTGGTTACTTTTCGCTGGTAAGGGGGGAGTTTGGCCAATTCTTCAGGAGTACGTTCGCGGCACTCACCCATGTGCTGACCGGCATGACTAAAACTCAGCTTGATCAAGGTCTCATCCGGCGGAAGGTGGGTATAAACAGGCGAGGTAGAAAAATAGCCAATTACACCCATAAACAGCGCATAGAACACGCCCTGACCCAGATATTGCAAGGGCTTAGTCATGTTTCACCTCTTCGCTGGATACGGGTGTTTTCACAAGCGGCGCGATCTGGCACGAAAACGAAAAAGCATCTGAAAAATACTGATTTTCCGGCAATCCCCTGGCCATGAAGGGTGCACGACCAGCCTCCACCATCTCGGGCGAACCGCAGGCATAAATCTGATAACCGTCAAGCTCTGGATAGTCCTGCAAGATTGCCTCGTGTATCAGACCGGTTCTACCCTGCCAGCCAGGTTCATCCTGCGCTTCGGACAATACCGGTATGAATTTGAAATTATCATGCGCCTGTTGCCATTTTTCCGGTAAATCCGAATACAGATCCGCTGTCACTCTAGCCCCCCAATACAGCACCATAGGGCGATTCAGCCCGATATTGAAGGCATGTTCCACCATACCCTTGATGGATCCGAAACCACATCCCCCAGACATGAAAATAATGGGTTTATCATCGTTTTCGTGCAGGAAAAAACTGCCCAACGGTCCTTCCACCCGCAACACGTCACCTTCTTTCATCTCGTTAAAGACGTGG
Organism: Gallionella sp.; assembly: GCA_030653355.1. GTDB lineage: Bacteria > Pseudomonadota > Gammaproteobacteria > Burkholderiales > Gallionellaceae > Gallionella. The sequence goes on from JAURZN010000206.1 coordinate 8,615, forward strand.
CTGGTGAATTTCCCGCCTTCCACCAGACGGATATGCAATTGCAGGTGATCGGCCTCATGCGGCGCATTGGCAATGGAATAACTCCGCTTGCTGCCATCCTCCAGCAATACAGCAATATATTGTCCGGCGATAAAGTTCATCCGTGCCTCCCCCTGCGGACGCAATTCAAGCAACATCACATCCGGCGCAACCCGCTGCATTTTTTGCACCCTGAAATTCATTATTTTTACCGGGTGACACTCTATGGACAAATCGGATAAGGGTTTTGCGCAACAGAACAGCGCCTTGCCCTCCGCCTTTTCTGCATCGCTGAGCGCACTCTTGTGGTAAGTACCGTAATCGACCCTGCCTTTCAATACCTTGCCCTTGCAGGCACCGCAAATACCTTCCCGACAAACATAGGGTAAATTCAGTTCCTGGTTCAACGCAGCCTCAAGTATGGTTTCCCCCTTACGGGCAATGAGTGTATGCCCGCATGCGGTGATTTCGTATTCGTCCTTGCCGCGCCGACTTCCACCCACAAACGGCAACACGAGAAGGAAAGCGGTGACTCCGCCTGCAAACAGCCAAACATTACCCGGCCCCCAGGCATACATCAGCGGGAAGCTCCAGAGATAAAACCAATCCATCTCCAGCACAGATGGCGAATAGTTTAAATTTGCGGCTCCTTGGCTTAAGGCAGGCTTGAGCAGTGACAACACCACCATGGATGCGATCAGCCCTATCGTGAGCACCTTGGGCGTAGAGGTCTTAGCCTCGGAAACGCGCTGTGTGTGCATCCATATGATGGCAAAAGTGACTAATGGGATGCCTATGTGTATCAGGGATAACAGCGAAAAGAAACGGTCGTTGACACTACCCTGCTCCAGAAAGTTACGGGCCAGAGCGGCACTAAAGATAGGCAATGAATCCAGCCACTCTGCGGTGGCCACAGCTACAAACTGCGCCAGCTTATCCCACACCAGCCAGTAACCATTTATCCCGGCCATGTATACCAGCCATAGCAAGGCTATGCCGGTGAACCAGGAAAACCAGCGGAAGTTACGATATCGGTCAAAGACAAAATTACGCAGCATATGCAAAATGGCGGCCAGCACCATGCCGTCGGAAGCATAACGATGCAGGCTGCGCATTACCCCGCCCAGATACCACTGGCCATGAGTAAGACGCTCCACCGAGCTATACGCATCATCCACGCCGGTATCATAAAAAGCATAGATATAGAAACCGCTGGCCATGACGATCCAGAACATCAGGTAGGTGATTGCCCCCAGATAATAAAAAGGGTTGAGTGCAGTCCCAAAGGGCACGTTCAGCATATTTTCCAAACGCAGAAAAACATGTCGGCCCAGCCGATGAATAAATTTGATCACCTGAAAACTCCGAAAAACAAGGCTAAAAAAAGTACCGGCACACAACGCGTGAACAGGAAGGTGTTGGGCGGGTTGCTGACAAAATTTACGCCTGCAAGCACAATCGCTTTGCAGTGAACCGTTGGAAATAATTCAGGCATGATGACCGTGATTACGCTTGGGGCTGCCACGGAATTCTTTCACGATCCACCAGGTGATAAACAACGAGACCAGAATACCCAGTCCAATTCCATAAAAGAAGCTGTAATCAACGGTATATTTCCCGGTTTGCGAGTCATACACCGTGCAGAAGAAACGCACGCTCTTGGCGATACCGTCAAAGCCTGACTCAGCTGCATCGAAATTGTAAATCGGGTCAGTGTTTTTGACGTTGTAGATCATGTTTTTTAGCGGTTCGAGCAGTGTTCTATTCTCAAACTCATCCCCGTAGATATGCAGATTAACCTTGCCGTTCGCATCAATAAAAGTAGTCTGGGTCGTATGATTAAACCCACCCTCAGGAGCGGGCATAAAAACAAATCCCAAATCCTTGCTCAATTTATTAATCGTTTCAGCGTCGGCGCTAACGAATTCCCAGTTGGGGACTTTTACATCCAGACGTTTGGCGAAATTATCCATCTCCTCGGGGGTGTCGTTATCAGTATCAAAACCGATGGTAAGCACCCTGAAGCTATCAGCGCCCAGCGCCTCCCTGGATTCTTTAAGTGCGGTCAGATTTCGTGTTGTGGTCACGCAGATGAACGGGCAATGCGTATAGATCATGCTGATAATCAAAGGCTTGCCGAGATAATCAGACAATCTGACTTTACGCCCGCTGTGGTTCAGAAAGGTGTAATCACCCAACTGATTGCCGATTGCACCCTGGCTTGTTTTCAGCGCTTCTACCGGATCAAAATACTGCTGATTTGTTTCGGGTTGCACCTGCAGCTTTGTGGTAGAGACCGTTGTTTCGTATAATTTTATACCCTTGACTTCATTAGTCTGCGCCCATGCAGGTAGTACTGCGGAGAACAAAACCGCAAAACTCAATGGTACAAGGAGGTGAAACATGATTTTAACTTCCGTAATTAGTGGCTGGACGTCATGAGAGGATCGTTGCTTTACCGTAACCCTCCCACCAACGAAAGCCTGAACCAGACAGGCGGCCAATTTATCTGGTCAGACGAAGAAGCTTTCCAGCATCAGTGCAAATAACAGCAAACTGAGTTGCAACATGGAAGCAAAAAAATTCGACATGGCCGTTTTCTTTGTTGGATTGCGTACCAGTTGCACGCTCTTAATCAGAAAATACGTTCCGCCCGCCACTGCGCCAACGAAATAAATCCAGCCTAAACCGTAATAAATCGGCATCAGCGAGACCAGTACCAGAAGCACTGTGTGTCCCAATATAATACGCGCTGCCTTATGATCGCCTTTTACCACGGGCAACATGGGTACGCCTGCCGTCGCGTATTGTTCACGGTAGGCTATTGCGAGACTCCAGAAATGCGGAGGTGTCCATAAGAACAACACCAAGGCCAGCAAGGTGGGAAGTGGACCGAAGGACGGATCGATAGCCGCCGCGCCGGCAAGTACCGCAAAACTCCCGGCCAACCCGCCAAACACGATATTCAACCAGGTGCGCCGCTTCAACCACACGGTATAAACGATGGCATAGGTAAAAGCACCCAGGAAAATATTCAGCGCCACCATTGCATTGAGTGCAAAAGTAGCCGTTGCTACCGCAGTCAACAGCAATAACCCGATAATTGCCAACCATTTAGGACTGTGTTTAAAAAATCCAGTCACGAAGGGGCGATTTTTTGTACGCAGCATCTTTGCATCCATATCTCGTTCGCTGTACTGATTGAAGGCACCGGCAGCAGCCGAACCCATCAAAACCGTCAACGAAAGAATCAGGATTTTCCAGGCTGGAAGCGAGTCGCCCGGGGTAATCGCCATCCCACCCAGCGCCGCCAAAGCAATCACCAGACCTATGCGCAACTTGAAAACATTGACGTATTGTTTGATCATGATTTTAAATCCTTGTTTTTTCACTCTCCGACGTCAGAAAAAAGTGCGGATCAAGTTTAGTGCATCCTTGTTTCCGGGCACTTCCAAGCGAAACCGTGTCAATTCCTTGCATCAACAGTGCCAGACTTGGCGCCTACATTCATCGATATTTCCGGTAAAAGGGATGCCTCGCGGCATCCCCTTATCACCGCGTTCCCTCAGGACATGCCCCAAACGGTGGACAGATACTTGAAGTTGATGAAGTAGTAAAGAATGATCGTTGCAAACAGGATCATCGCCAACACGAAAGTACCCGGTGCTTCCATACCCCAGATACCAATGTGTTTTTTGCCTGATTTCTCGAACACAACATCGGCATCTTCTACCTTAGGCCATGGTGCTGAATCTTCAGCAATGCGTTCACCTGTAAAGATGGATGCCAGTACAACGATAATAAACATGACCGCACCGACTGACATAATCACACCGAAAATTTCCCCGATGTCCATCAATCCCTTGGCAATCTCAGGATATTGATACGCCAGCGGCTGGCCTGCAAAGGTAATATCCGCATGACGACGCTGTACACCCATGGTACCTGCACCCATTAACGCGATGGAAAAGACCCATGCGCCAAGACTGAATACATAGGGTTGCCATTTCGCCATTCCAGTCAGAGCGATCTTGCGCTGGAATACCACCGGGATCAGCCAGTATGTAGCCGCCATAAACGCCATGGTGGTACCCACAACCAACGTACCATGGAAGTGCCCCGGCAGATACATGGTGTTATGGATAATCATGTTGATTTGTTCAACACTCATTACCACACCGGTAATACCGCCGATGAAACCGAAACCGACCAGAGACAGGAACATACCGGAAAATATCGGATTGCCCCATGGAGCCTTGCGCAGCCAGGTAAACAAACCGGCATCAAGGCCTTTCTTGCGTTGTGCCACCTCGATTGAGCCCGGTACTGTCAAGCCATGTATCATGCTGGCCAACACCGCCAGATAAATCATGTAGCTGGTGTTGAATATCTTCCAGGCAGAAGTCAGACCCGGATCGGACAGCAGATGATGCGCAGAACCCAGTTGCAGAAACAGGATGTACAACAGAAATGCGCCCCGGCTTACCTTCTCTGACATGGGCTTGGCGCCAAATACCAGCGACGAGATCAGATACCAGATGGAGATGTGGGTGACCACGTTAATCTGCTGTGATGAGTGACCGAATCCCCACCAGACCACACGATACATCATGGGATCAATATGCTCGATCAGACCCACTGACCACAGGAAGGTCGGAATCAGAATCAACGCGCCGGATACGATGGTAAATACAGCAATGATCGTCGCCGTTACACCGCCAAAAACCACCAGTGGGAGCGAACCGCTGTAAGTCTTCTCTCTTTTGGCAATCACCAGTGTGCCCAGAAACACGAAGCAGCCTATCAGCGCGCCCACAGCAAACAGGATCAACCCCAGGTAAAAATGGGGTTCCGCTGTAAGCGGCACGTAAGAGGTCATCATCACGCTTGAATTTCCGCCCAGCACAGCAACAGCGACCATGGCTGCGCCGACCAGCATCAGCCAGAACTGTGTCCATGCCCATCGCGGCGTAGCCAGACGGTTACCCAGCACATGCGCACCGAGAAAATACAACACGGCCATCTCGAAAAATATGATCCATACCGCCAGATTAATCAGGCCATGAGCCGTCAGAGCCAGATAGAAAATCTCCGGCGAAAGCAGTTGCACACTGGGCATACGAGTTAGCGCTACGCCGAGGCCAAACAACCCACCGACCAGCAAGAACACGACTGCCGCAAATGCATTCCATTTGACCAGTGTGTTAGCTGTTCTATTGATTTTTAGACCGGATACGGGGTCGACGCGATATTCAGACATTGTTGTCGTTGACATTATGCTCACTCCTTCACGTAAATTCTGCCCAACATCGTATGGTGACCCATCGTGTCACCACCACCGCAGTATTCGCCGCATGCTATGCTGAAAATACCGGTTTTGTTCGGGGTCAAATTTAACACCTGCTCATAACCCGGATAAACCTGAAAGTTAATATTTTCTGGCTGCAACGAGAATCCGTGACCCACATCAAGAGATGACATGTGCAAGCGATAGGTCTTGCCTTTCTGAAACTCAAGGATTGGACGCCACTGCCACATCATGCCAGCCAGATAGACATCGCTGCCTGGCGGAGGCGCTACTACGTCTTCACCCGTTGCTTCATCCTGACGAACGGTGTATTTCGCCTGCATATCGGCTACTTTTTGTGAAAAGGCTTCAGGTGTGGTTTTATAGGTCTCATTACTCATGTTCTGATTGCCGATCCAGTGCCAGCCTATCATCCAGCCAAACATGAAGATGCACCAGGTAAATGAAAGCACGATCCAAATCATTTCGGTGCGCTCTATCGGTTCACGCCACCAGTCTGGATTAGTGGGCGGGGTATAAGAAGTTCCCATAGCTATATCTCCTTTATCTATATAAACGAATCTTACGGTGCCATCGGTATATTGATTATGTTCCACAGACCCCACAAGGTATAAAACACCGCAGGCACTGCTACACCCAACACCAGCAAAATCCAGTTATTGTCCAACAATTTCTGCATTGCATGAGGCTCTACATCACCTGAAATTGGTTCTGACATGATTTATTCTCCCCTTAGCTATATTGATTGAAGACACAGCAATAATATTGAAACTTAAAAAACACCCACATTTTTCTTACCCACTAAAACTGTGCGACTAAACACCCTACCTATGCCGCCCCGAAAATGACCTCACAACAATTAATGGTCGAGCAGCAAAAAAAGGCCAATCGACAAATAGGCCAGCGCGCTAACAGCTAAAAATACCGTTAAAAGCAAAAATTTGTTGTGCCACATCTGGTGCATAAAGGAAACTTGAGTATTGCCCATACTGGATGATTCCATTTTTTACCCTCCCGTTTGTATTAACTTACCAGATACACACATCACACGCTCTGCCAGTTACAAAAAACATCAGCGCACACTACCACGTATAAAAACCTATAAAATCAATTGCAAACACGCTAATCATAGGTGATTGTACCAGGCAACGCTTGCATTAGAGCACACTTTCACATCTTGCATTTTTGTTGTTAAAAGCGAAACCACAGCACCAACACCTCAGTTTAAACATATAGCATCGATACATGTTTAGAGAATAAACGTAATAAAATAAATTGTCAAAGTAATATTTACCGAACGCTTTGTTCCGAATGGCAAACCCGCGCTCCTATAGCCAGCCTCAAGTAAGGATGCGAATCAACTGACTTTATTTTTTGCCGCCATTTTCGAGCGCTGTTGAAACATAATCTGAATCTCTTTGGGTGCAGGCAGCAAGGCGTTTTCAATCGCCTGGGCATTATTAACCAAATCGGCCAACGAGAATTCCCGCAAAACGGCAAAAAATGCGGCGGAAGCTTTGTCCAGCACCCCGCTTAACTTACAGACGTCAGAAATGACACATCGGTGATTATCCGGACTGAAGCACTCTACCAAGTCAAAATTATCTTCAGTCGCATGCAAGGCTTCTTCCACATTGATATCTTCCGGCGCTCGCGCCAGACGCACCCCGCCATTGCGACCGCGTATGCTTTCAATCAATCCTGATTTGGTCAATTGATGTGAAATTTTGACCAGATGGTTTTTGGAAATGGCAAAACGGTCACTGACTTCCTGTATCGTGACTACTCTGTCCTTGTCCAGAGCCAGGTACATCAACAGACGCATACCCAGATCAGAATAGTGTGTCAATTTCATGCTTGTCTTTCAGCTCAAATGTAATAAATCAATGCCATGCGCCCGTTATGTAGCAGCGATTATATGCGTGTGAAGTTGATGGCGATCTGTCCGGGTTCGCGAGTAACGTAATTAATCGCAATTCCCTCACCGTAACGCTGGGTCAATTGTGCCAACAGCGGGAGTGGATCATGATCGTTAACAAAACTCATGGTCTCACCCGGATTCAGTGAATCGAGCGCACCAAAAATAGCCGCATGGCGAAAACGTTTGGCCACACCACGCGCATCGAACGGATAACACATATCAAAGGACACGGTATTAGAGCAATTATGTGACATTTCAAATTCCTTATAAGCAATGGTAGAAAAAAGGTGGCTTCACGCTGGCTTGACACGCGCAAACTATTAACATGCAGCGATAATACATGTTTTATTGTATAGTGCAAGCACTGACGTATTAAGCCATGGAATCACAAAGATTTTTTTTTCAAACCAAGGAAGCCGATATGAACACTATTGCGGAATTCATGAGCACCGATCATAGAGCATGTGACCTGACATTCGCCACAGCGGAGCAGGCTGCACTTACCAATAGCTTGAGCAAAGCTGAAACTGCCTTCGAGACTTTCCGCCAAAATATGCAACGACATTTCCGTATGGAAGAAGAAGTGTTGTTTCCCGCGCTGCTGGATGCCGGTGGCCCAGGCGGGCCAGTACAGGTGATGCGCATGGAGCATGCGCAAATGAACGAACTGATCGAACTGATGGCAGCCGCTGTAGCCAATAAAAATACTCAGGAGTACAGCGGTCTTTCTGAAACGCTGCTGATTGTAATGCAGCAGCATAATCTCAAAGAGGAACAAATTCTTTATCCCATCGCCGACCGTATTCTGGCTGCGGAACTGGAAAGCTTGTTCAGCCGAATGCAGGCCATACAGTAGCCACAGCGTATCATGGACCTATTAATATCAGAGCTGGACGTACGCGGCCTGCCGCCGCCTGAGCCCTTCGAAAACATCATGCACGCCTTATCATCACTGCCCGCAGGTGTAGCGCTGCGCGTGCTGATACATCGCGAGCCTTACCCACTTTACGAAGTGTTGCAGGACATGGGCTATGTCTGGCAAACCAGCGCGTTACCGGATGGACACTTTGCAATACTGATCAGGCACGCCAAATGAGCACTGTCTCTCTGAGCACCGAACAGGCGCCACCTATTTCAGTACCGTTGCGCTTTTTCGCTGTAGCCCCGCTATTTTTGGTACTGGCTGCACTGATAGGGATTATGGGCGATGGCATTGCCGATGCGCATACACCCGCGCTGCTGGCCGCCACACACTGCATCACTCTGGGCTTCATCGGAATGATCATGTTCGGTGCGATGCAGCAAATTCTGCCCGTGGTAATCGGCAGCCCCATGCCCTCATCCCGGCTGGTCGCCTGGTTCAGTTTACTGCCACTGATATTCGGTACGCTTTCGTTGTCCGGCGGTTTTCTGCTGGGCAATTCTGTCTTGCTGCATCTTGCCTCGGTACTGCTGGGATTAGCCTTCCTTGTATTTATCATTGCCAGTCTTGTTTCTCTGGCGCGTGCCGCTGCGCGCAACACAACTGCAACAGCAATACTGCTGTCTGTTCTGGCTCTCACCGCAGCCGTCACCCTAGGCATAGTGCTGGCACAGGGTTATGCCAGCGGATGGCCGCTGGACTATCCGAAACTCGCTGCCGCACACATCAGTCTGGCATTAGGCGGATGGGTCATGCTGCTGATAGTCGGTGTGTCCTATCAAGTCGTACCCATGTTCCAGCTCACTCCCGCCTATCCGAAATGGTTATCAGTCGGCCTGGCCCCTGCCCTGTTCAGCGCACTGCTGCTGAATCTGGCATCAAATTATTTTGAAATCCATACTCTGGAATTTTTTGCCGTGTGTCTATTCTGCTTATGCGCTATCAGTTTCGCATTGGTCACTCTCAGGCTGCAATTCCGGCGTCGTCGGCGCGTTACCGATGCCACGCTGAATTTTTTCCGGCTGGGCATGATCTCGCTGTTGTGTGCCGCACTCTGCGCAGCGGCAACCCTGATCGCACCTGCACATGAGTATTTCAGACAGCTTTCCATAGTGATTTTCATACTGGGGTTCGCGCTGTCCGTCATCCATGGCATGCTGTACAAAATTATCCCGTTTCTGGTCTGGTTTCATCTGTTTCGCGGGGGAGTAAAAAAGGGGGTCCCCAATATGAAGGAAGTCATTCCAGAGCACTGGATGTGGCGGCACTTGTGGCTGCATATAGCCACCCTGCTGGCGGCCTTGCTGGCTTCTTTCTGGGATGCGGCAGCCTGGCTGCTGATACTGGGTTTATCGCTTCAAGGCGTGGTGCTGAGTATTGCAATTTTCACCGGCATCATGGTTTATCGGCGCACCTATCAACGACTAGCGAAAGTTTGACCATGAGTTTTATGCTACTTAAATCCATACACATCAGCTGTGCTGTTCTCAGCTATGCGCTGTTTTTCCTGCGCGGCATCTGGATCATCAACGAATCAGCCATCATGCATCAACGCTGGGTCAGGATAGTTCCACACATCGTGGACACCCTGCTGCTTTCCTCCGCGATTGCGCTGGCCTGGACCATAGGGCAATACCCGTTCGCAGATGGCTGGCTGACCGCAAAAGTGATCGCCCTGCTGGTGTACATCGGCCTGGGTTTCATCGCACTTAAATACGCACGAAGCAAACCCCTGCGCATTTATGCCTGGCTGGCTGCACAGTTAGTGTTCGCCTACATCGTGCTGGTCGCCCTCAACCACAATCCCTTTCCCTGGCTAAGCTAATTTTCTCTGGATAAATAAAATGATTACTACGCTCTCTGGTGCGACCGCACCCAGCTTTGACCACCCGCTGGAAATGCTGCGCGCCTGCCACGACAAGATACTGCGGCAATGCAACACCCTGCAAAAACTGACAGCGCATCTGGAATGCGAGGGGTGCGATCAGCAAGTACAACAAGCAGCTCAGGGCATCCTGCGCTACTTTGATACGGCGGGACAATTTCATCATCTGGATGAGGAGCAAGACCTGTTCCCCGCTCTGCGTGCTGCGGCTGGCGCTGATAATTTGACGCTGGATGCACTGCTGGAACGCCTGCTCGCCGAACATGTATTCATGCTGGCTTCCTGGGAGGCATTACATCCGGTGCTATCGAAACTGGCTGAAGGAAATCATGCAACGTTAACTGCCGAGCTGAGCGGAAATTTCATCGCCAGATATACCGATCACATCGCCATCGAAAATACCGAACTGCTGCCGCTTGCCGCGCGTCTGCTCGACCCGCTGCAAATGGAGCTGATAGGTCGTCGCATGGCTGAGCGACGCGGTGCAAAATTTCCCGCATAAACGCCCGAATCTGCTGCCATGCCACCCTTGCGTGACTACTCAGCCGAGGCTGCGATGGGTGCCGCCTCTGCGCATAGTGCATCGAGACTGGCTTCATCTATATCCAGAATTTGCAGGCAGGTCGCACCCAGCTTAGTCCATTCCTGCGTCATGCTCAGGCCAAGCTGTTGCTGCACGATGTATTCCGCAAGCTGAGCGATCGCAATCAGCCTGCGGCTCAGTACCGGCAATTTGGAATCGACTGATGCCAGCGCAACCACATCGTGATGATTGCGGATGGCGAGACATATTTCCTCGGGCAACCACCAGTTTTGCGCCAACAGACAACCTACCATTGCGTGGTTCGTCGGCAGTTCAGCCGCTTCCACCTCGGTAAAGCTGCGCGTGACATCGCCGTTTGCAGCCACCAGCACATTCTCATAGCGAGGAAAACGTCCAAGCAGAACCGGGATGCCACAGTCACGAAACAGACCGAAGGTGTAGGCATCATCGGCGTGAAGACCGGATATATTAAGATATTGTGCCAGCCAGCCGGAGAGCAATGCAATGCGCGCCGAAGCATCCCAGAATCGCTCCAGATTGGCTACGTTAGGGAAAGCCTTGCTGAGCACCAGTCCTGCTACCGCACGACTGGCCGTCTTCAGGCCCAGTATCACGATGGCTTCATTAACCGAACGCACTCGCTGACGCATACCAAAATAAGGAGAATTGGCCGTCTTGATCAAACCGGCCGACAAGCCGACATCAGTTCCGATCACGCTGGCCAGACGCTTGAAATCCGGTTCATCCTGACGTGCTTCCGTCATGAAGCGTTGCAGGATAATCGGGCAAGGGGGGATGCCGATATCCAGAATGGAACGCTCTATCAGATTATCAACAGCCGTTTTCGGCGTTACTCGCACAATGTCATTCATTTCGTATTCCTTACTTGCAGCCAGTTCAGAAGTGCTTCATCAGGCATGGGTCTTGCGTAGAAAAACCCCTGAATGGCATCAACACCGGCCTCCAGCAGAATATCTATCTCTTCCTGTCGTTCGCAGCCTTCGGCCACAACCGTCATACCCAGTTCATGGCCCAGCTGGGTCATCGCTTTGACCACGGCCAGAGCACGAGGGTCCTCCGGCAACACAGTGACAAAGGCGCGATCCAGCTTCATTTTTTTGGCGGGTATATCTTTCAGCGTCGCCAGACAGGAGTAGCCGGTTCCAAAGTCATCGATGGCCAGCACGACACCGGCAGCGATGGCATTCCTGAGATTGCTCTGTACCGTATCACACACATCCATAAACAGGGATTCGGTCAGTTCCAGCTCGATCAATTCCGGTTTGACGTTTGAGCATATCAGTGCAGCATGCAGCGCCTGGGTAAATTTCGGAGATATCAGCTGTGCGCGTGACACATTGATGGCAACTTTGGTGTGATAACCCGCCTCCTGAAGCTGGCGTGCCTGCAGCGCACCCTGCAAAAGACTCCATTCGCCCAGTCTGGTCACCAGGCCGGTTTTTTCCGCAACAGGAATGAATTTCCCGGGAGGAATGTTGATACCGTTGACCGAGCAACGCATCAGCGCCTCGACAGCTTCTATCGCTCCGTTCGCAAGTATGATGGGTTGATAGTGCAGGCATAATCCACCCGTCTCCAGCGCGACATGCAGGGTACTTTCGATCGAGAGTTCCTCGCGTGCGAGTGTAATGCCAAGCAGCCCGGGTATAGGCTCATCGCCGGAACAAACAATACCGTTTCCCCCGCTGGATTTAGCTGCGTACATGGCACGGTCTGCGCGCTCCAGCAGGTCAAGCGAGCTCTCTTCCCCGTCGTGTATGGCTATTCCTATGCTCGCAGTGGGGCATAAGGTCATATTTCCCATGTGAATCAATTCTTCGACTACGCCGGCCAGTTCACGGGCGAACCGTTCTGCCTGCATCCGATCACACTGAGGGACGAGCAGGACGAATTCGTCCCCGCCCATTCTGGAAATTTCGGCGCGCCCACCCACCCGGCGTAAACGTACAGCGAGATTCCTGATGACTTCATCCCCACCAGGATGACCGAACGAGTCATTGATTTTTTTAAAGCGATCCAGATCAATCCAGATGACAGCGAACGGTTGTCCCTGGCAGCTCGACGTAGCAGTTAATCTTTCGGCTATCTGCAAGCAGCCAAATCGATCCAGCAATCCTGTCAGGGGGTCTATGCCATTCATATCGCGACGCCATGTACGAAAAACAAAAAATAGCAGATGCGTTCGTCAATCACAACGAATGCCTGCAGCGGCTGAATTGCTTAAGCAATCCGGATGCACCCCCGGCATTTCAAATATCGCGTCCTAAAACACAGCTTAAATTTGCTGAGTATTGCTCGGGTTAGTGGTTTTTTCTAAAACGGTACGCAAATTTACCCAAAGCAGAATCAAAGCTCAAGCCCGCTCATCAAGGTGCAGACAATCAGGATAAACGGCATAATTATCCCGACAAACGGCTTATAAACAGGAATGAACGGTTATTTCCTTATTCATGCAGCGCATCAGTCTTAATAACGTTCAGTGTTGCTGCTGCGCGTCGTTCACCCAGCATACAAAACCCTCAAGATTTAGCGGTTTTGAAAACAAATAACCCTGGTAGCCGGGGCATCCGTAGGATTTGAGCAGACTCAGTTGCGCCTCGGTTTCTACCCCCTCTGCAATCACGTCAAGCCCGAGGTTCTGTGCCATGCCCACCATCGTCCGGACAATCACCGCATCACCGGATTCAGTGGTGACATTGCGCACAAACGCTCGGTCGATTTTCAACTGCTGGATGGGAAGCTGACGAAGATAGGAAAGCGATGAATAACCAGTACCAAAATCATCCAGCGAAAATTTGATTCCGGCGGATTTGAGCCGGTTCATCTTGCCGATAGCCTCATTGATGTTGTGAACCAGAGATGTCTCCGTCAATTCCAGCTTGATCTGGCGCGGATCGCAACCCCTGGCCTTGATAATCGCCAATACATCTTCCACAAAGCTGGCGCGCATGAAAGCCGAAGCGGAAATATTGACGGCAAGCCGCATTCCGGCAAATGGATCTTGGGTACTCCACGCGCTCAGTTGCTGGCAGGCCTCCCCCAACACCCAATAATCAATCAGGGCAATCAGTCCGCATTCTTCGGCAAAGGGAATAAAATCATTCGGCTGTATCAAACCCCGCAGCGGATGTTGCCAGCGCAACAGCACCTCGGCGCCGACACAACGACCGCTTGCGTCCATCTGAGGCTGAAAATACAGTTGAAATTGCGCCTCCTGCAAGGCACAGCGCAAATCTGTTTTTAACTGGGTACGCGCCTCCAGGGCCTGCTGCATGGACGCGTCAAAAAAACGCAACGTGGCCCGACCGCTGTTTTTTGCCTGATACAGTGCAAGATCGGTGTGTTTAAGCAACTCTTCGGTACTTTGCTGCTCGCCGTGAAACAGGGTAATCCCTATGCTGGCCGTACATAGATACTCCCTGCCATCAATCAGATAAGGCTGGTTAAGCATGAACAGCACTTTTTCGGCGACCGATTCTGCACGCGGGACGAGATCGACATCCGTATCGACCAGATTCGCCAGCATGACGACAAATTCGTCCCCGCCCATCCTGGCTACCGTATCACCCGTTCTCACGCAGGACATGAGTCGATTGCCGACATTGACAAGCAATTTATCGCCGGCATCATGTCCCTGTGTTTCATTAAGTTCCTTGAAATTATCCATATCAATGAACAACAAGGCGCCATAGCTGTCATTGCGCTGGCTCGCAGCCATGGCCTGACGCAGACGATCCATCATCAAACGGCGGTTAGGCAGTTGAGTCAGCGGGTCGTAGTAGGCAAGACGATTGATTTCCGCCTCTGTTTTCTTGCGCGCGGAAATATCACTGAATATCCCGACGTAGTGTGTCGTTTTGCCGAGATCGTCCTTTACGGCCGTAATAGTCAGGTGTTTGGGATACAACTCGCCATTTTTCCGTCTATCCCACATCTCGCCGCTCCATTCCCCCGTGCTGAGCAATGATGCCCACATGGCGTCATAAAAATTCCTGTCGTGAGTTCCCGAACGGAGCAAGGCGGGCGTTTTGCCTATCACCTCATCCGCCTCGTAACCGGTGATTGCACAAAAAGCCCGGTTGACTCGCAAGATTGTGGAGTTCACATCGGTGACCAGGATGGCTTCATGTGTTTCGAAGGCCGTGGCGGCAATCCAGAGTTGCTGCTCTTTGAGGATGCGTTCGGTGATATCCAGATTGGTGGAACGCACCCCCAGTATCCTGCCGTTCTCGTCGCGTACATCGCCACACAAGTGCTCAAGCCAGCGGATTTCACCCGCAGGGGTTCGAATGCGTACGATCAGTTTTTCGGGATTGCCCTGTTCGTGCATCTGATGCACATGCGTATCCCAGGCAGGACGGTCATCCTCGTGTATCAGGCTGCTCATAAGATTGGGCTGAGCGTAGAAATCCTGCTGACGGTAGCCTGTCGTCTGTAAACACGAGGGGGAAACATAGTCGTAAGCCCCGTCAACGCGCCGCACGTAGATGAATTCCTGCGCGAGGTCGGCAACGGCACTAAAAATTCCCTGTTTGAGCTGCATCTCCCGCCGCAAAGCAACCAGAGTGGAAAGCATCAGGCCGATAGTCGTACCCAGCAATAGCGGAATGATCAGGTGACGCGCTGTTAAATGCGGGAATAACAGTGTCATTTGCACCAGCGCAAATGACATGACAACGGCAATTCCCAGGGCGGTAAAACGCAGATAGATACTTCGATGTTTGGATATAAACGGCAATACCTTCATGCATTAACCCCTGAATTATTTCTGCCCCAGCCACAACGCTTAACATCAGCAAACAATTTCAACCTTAAAACCTCAGTTCAATCCGCAGATTACGCAGATTTTCAAACAGTTACGGGTGTTAGCGCTTTCACCTAATGGGTTGCAATAAGTTATTTGTAAGCCTTTATTTAAGGCTATGTCGTAGTTGCCTGTTGAAATTGGAATTTAGATTTGGATGTCTCACGCGGAGGCGCGGAGAACGCGGAGAAAAGCACATAACCAACACAATAATTAAAATCAAAATTCGCAATATTCATAATTGGTCGAGTTGGTATGAGTTTATCTGCATGTGTTTGCGCTTGTAGCCAGTTGCTTGGTTATATCTCCGCGTTCTCCGCGTCTCCGCGTGAACATCGCTTTTTAGTGCGATCGAATTGCTGCCAACAGTTAATTGCGACATAGCCTTATTTAATCGGTTTTTATCTGTGTAATCTGCGGACAACTGCTTTTTTTAGGTTCAACAAGACTGCCACTCTACATCATTAACCCTACTAACGGCCATGGAAAAGTAACCACACGCGAGTTTCACATTAACGTGCTATCCGGGATCAATCCATTTCTTCCACCCTGATCAGCACATTACGCTGCTCGTTCAGCCTGGACGTACTGCGAGTGGTGATGCTTGTATTGTTAAAATCGCTTTGCTGGCTCAGTCCACCAAGCTTGATCCACTCGCCCAAATGACCGGAAACCGTGCTTGAGGTATTTTGCATCCGCTTTCCCGGATAAGCATCTGCATGTTGATTGGGGAGAAGCGAGTCGTTCTGTGTAGTAATTTCCAGCGTCACCCTGTCGCCACTGACGCGTGGCAACACATAAAACCCGCTGGTGATATGACTGTCCCGGGTAGTCTCGATCACCTGCGTCCCCCAAGGTTGCTGTATCAGCTGACGTTGCGGCACCGGCATGTTCTGTTCGCTGCTCACCCACGCGCGATTGCCATCCAGCACTTGCAGGTGCTGGGTTTTCTTGTCATCTTCGAGCGAACGGGTGCTAATTATCCGGGCAGACACGCCGCCTTGTTCCTTACCCTCCCCCGCATTCACCCCGCCAGGCACGGAGATACGGGCATTTTTCCCCAGTCTGACACTGCCGGAAATTTCCGTCAGACGCGCGAGCGTTTCACTGTCCACATTTTGCATCACGGTAATTTTCAGCTGGCGCGGCAGGGTATCTATCCTCTCCAGCAAGCGCCTGATTTGCACGCTGTTGCGCGGGGAGGCACGCAGAATGAGTTGATAGTTCATACCACTGACCATTTCATCCTTATCCAGCAATGGCCGGATAACAGGCAGGATTTCTTCCGCGCGGCGATGCTTGAGCTCGATGATTTCCAGCTCATCCCCATAGCTTCCCGTCACAAACGACAGCGCTATCATCAATAAAATCAAACCTATTCTCACAATTTCCCCTTTACAAGCCCTGTCACTTTACCGTAGATTTACGGCCATGAAATCCATCCTCACACTTTCCTTGCTACTGCTGCTGAGCGCCTGCGGCACGACACGCCATGAAACTATCGCGCCGGTTGCCGCACGTCATGACGAAGCGCAAATGAATAATCTGGCGATTTACGCGCTGAGCCTGTACGACACCCCTTACCAGTATGGCGGGAAATCGCGTGTCAACGGTTTCGATTGCAGCGGTTTTGTTCAATATGTCTTCCAGAACTCACTGGGCTTGCAATTGCCGCGCACTAGCGCCGAAATGGGCCGCGCGGGCATCCCGCTGAATGCCGACGAATTAAAACCCGGCGATCTGGTGTTTTTCAACACCACCAACACGCCCAATTCACATGTCGGCATATTCATCGGCGAAAACCGTTTCGTGCATTCGCCCAAAAAAGGCAAAGCCATCATGATAGCCAAACTGGATGACCGCTACTGGAGCAGACGTTACAACGGCGCACGGCGCATCACGGCCAGCCCGTAGTCAACCCCGCGGCCTGCCCTTGCGAGCGGCTTTGAGGGCTTCGGCCAGCTGAAAGACCGACATCGCGTAATAATCGCTGTTGTTATAACGCGTGATGACTTCGAAGTTAGTAAATCCCAGCCAGAATTCGTGGTCTTCTGCCACCGTGTACTCCAGCAGGCGCGCCTGCACGTTCTGTCTGATTTTCAAGTCAGGCATCACGCCGACGGTTGCCCATTCTTCCAGAGTGCGCGGCGTATCGATCGCCCCTCTATCGCTTCCCGCGCTGACGTGTGCGCGCACGCTCACTCGCCCGCCCCTGATCCAGCCATAACCTTGCAGATAATTCCCCACGCTGCCTATCGCGTCCGATGTTTCGTTCAGCAGGTCGATCTTGTCGTTGCCATTGAAATCGACCGCATAGTTACGATGGCTGCTGGGCATGAATTGCGGTATGCCCATCGCACCGGCGTAAGAGCTGCGTACCTCCAGCAAATCAAACTGTTGCTCGCGGGCCAGCAACAGATAATTTTCCAGTTCATCGCGAAAAAAAACCGCGCGGCGCGGATAATCGAACGCCAGCGTAGTCAATGCGTTTATGGTGCGAAAACGCCCTGTCTGCTTTCCGTACAGGGTTTCCACCCCAATCAAGGCGACGATGATGGCTTGCGGAACTCCGTATTTTTTCTCGGCGCGGATCAAATCGAGCCTGTGCGCCTTCCAGAACGCCAAACCGTGCTTGATGCGATATGCGTTGACAAAGGCCGCACGATATTCCGGCCACGGCTTGCGCGTGGACGGGAGAGAAATGGCGTCGATAATTTCCGGCCTGTGCTCGACTTGCGCAAACAAGCCGGTCAACTCATCCCGTTTGAAATTGTGCTTGAGCACCATTTCATCAATAAAATCAGTGAGGCCGGGCAAGGTCGCCGAAAAAACCGGCAGCGCAAACAGACTGGCGGCAAATAGAAAAAGACAACGCAATAAATTATTCATAAGCATATTTTAACCTAGGCTCGACAAGTTGCTGCCATTACTGGTAAATTCGCCCCTGTTCGATCATCCGCCAGAGCATCGGCTATAACCGCTAAAGGCATCATCATGACCACAACGACTCAACATCACAGCCTCATTATTCTGGGATCAGGCCCGGCCGGATACACCGCTGCCGTTTATGCGGCACGCGCCAACCTTAATCCGGTGCTGATAACCGGTCTTGCGCAAGGCGGGCAATTGATGACCACCACCGAGGTGGACAACTGGCCTGCCGATGTCTCCGGCGTGCAGGGGCCGGAATTGATGGCACGCTTTCAGCAGCACGCCGAACGCTTCAATACCCGGATGATTTTCGATCACATCCATACCGCCAAGCTACAGCAGAAGCCGTTTCAACTGACGGGCGATGCGGGGAGCTACACCTGCGACGCACTGATCATCTGCACCGGCGCATCGGCGCAGTATCTCGGCCTGCCTTCCGAACAGGAATTCATGGGGCGCGGCGTTTCAGGCTGTGCAACCTGCGACGGTTTCTTCTACCGCGGACAGAATGTCGCGGTAATCGGTGGCGGCAACACGGCCGTGGAAGAAGCAATGTACCTGTCCAATATCGCCAAACACGTCACGCTGGTACACCGTCGCGACACTTTCCGCGCAGAACGCATCATGGTCGATCATCTGATGGAAAAAGTAGCGGAAGGAAAAATCACCCTGCAACTGAACAGCACGCTGGATGAAGTGCTGGGTGATGCCAGCGGCGTGACCGGCATGCGCGTCAAAAACGTGCAAAGCGGTGAAAAACAGGATATCGAATTGACTGGCGTGTTCATCGCCATAGGCCACAAACCGAATACAGACATATTCACCGGACAACTGGAAATGAATAACGGCTACATTCAGACGCGCGGCGGTTCGAACGGCAATGCCACCGCAGCCAGCATATCCGGTGTCTTTGCCGCAGGTGATGTACAGGACCAAATCTACCGTCAGGCGGTAACCAGCGCGGCGACCGGCTGCATGGCGGCGCTGGACGCGGACAAGTACCTGGCCTCTATCGGTAAGCTGTAAAAATCATAGTCCATACGTGGACGTGCATTTTCAGGATTCAAAAATGAAGGGCGCAGAGGATGCAGTTTTGTTCCGCGAGACTATCGGCGGCGTGACGCCGCTGGCGGATCAAAACCGCATTGCTCCGTCTACACCGACAGTTCTAACCCGAGTACGCTCGACGTCATCTCGTCACACGATAGCCGACACCCTCTCCGATTATTCATCCGAGGGTTCACCGGCAGATTTTCTGCGCAATGGCTTATCACGCATGACATTAAGGAAGCTGCGACGCGCCACCGTCCAGGACAATCTGGATCTGCACGGCCACTCTGGCGATGAGGCGCGTCAGCTGTTACAGGAATTTTTGCATCAAGCGGCACAAAACCAGTTGCGCTGTGTACGAATTATTCATGGCAAGGGTATGAACAGCCGGGGTGGCGAGGCGGTGTTGCGCACGCTTACGCGTAACTGGCTCACTCAGCATTCACAGGTATTGGCGTTTTGTGCGGCGTCACCCGCAGCGGGCGGAGAGGGTGCGGTACTGATCCTTTTAAAATCCGGCACCGCCTGAATTCAACCTTAAAGTCTCAGTTCAGTCCGCATCAATGATTGCAAACGCATAGCGCTTAGCAAGAATTGAGTAGTTCCATCAGATTACGCAGATTCACGCAGATTTTCAAACGGTTACAGGTGTTAGCGCTTTCACCTGATGGGTTGCCATAAGTTTTTATGTAAGTCTTTGTTTAATCGGTTTTAATCTGTGTAGTCTGCGGACAACTGCTTTTTCTAGGTTCAAACAGCTTGAACCGTAACTACGCTACAAACGCCGCATCGTGCATGCGCAGCGCCTCTTCAATATCCACCGTCACCACCTTGGATACACCCTTCTCCTGCATGGTCACCCCGATCAACTGTTGCGCCAGCTCCATGGTGATCTTGTTGTGACTGATAAATACAAACTGGGTGTGCAACGCCATTTTCCGGATCAGTGCGCACAAACGTTCGGTATTGGTATCGTCCAGCGGCGCGTCCACTTCGTCGAGCAGACAGAAGGGCGCGGGATTGAGCTGAAACAGTGAGAATATCAAGGCGATGGCAGTCAGTGCTTTTTCGCCGCCGGAGAGCAAATGTATCGAACTGTTTTTCTTGCCGGGCGGCTGCGCCATC
Source organism: Gallionella sp. (assembly GCA_030653355.1). Lineage (GTDB taxonomy): Bacteria > Pseudomonadota > Gammaproteobacteria > Burkholderiales > Gallionellaceae > Gallionella. The sequence continues at coordinate 29,144 of JAURZN010000206.1, forward strand.
ACCTGTACGCCGCTGTCGAGTATCTCTTCTCCGGTTAACACCAGACGCGCTTCTCCGCCCGCAAACAGGATGGGGAACAGCTCCGCCAGATGCTGATTAACCTGATTGTAAGTCTCCATCAACAAATCACGTGATTCGCGGTCTATGCGTCGTATCGCCTCTTCCAGCGTTGCCATCGCCTGTTGTAAATCCAGTGACTGCGCATCCAGATAAAGCTTGCGCTCGCTCGCGGCTTGCAACTCGTCGAGTGCGGCCAGATTCACCGCGCCCAACGCTTCCAGCATCATGCTCAGACGATTCAACTCGCTCTGTAAATGAGCGGGCCTGGCATTCGCCAGCAGCGGCAATAACACCTCTTCATCCACGCCCTGCAACTGCTCCGCCCATTGCTCAAAATTCAAACGCGCTTCCTGCTCTTTCAAGGTCAGTTCGGTGAGCTGCTCGCGCAAGCCCGTGAGCTGATGTTCAAAGGACAGGCGCGACTGTTCCATATCCTGAAGAGAAGCCGTCGCATTTTCCAGATTCACACGTGCCTCACTCAGGGCTATTTCGGCACCCTGACGCATGGCCAGCGCCGCCTGCAATTGCTGTGTAGCCGACTCGTCCTCACAGGCCAGCAGCTCGCCAGTCAACTGCTCCAGATTTTCTTCGGACTGAATAAGTTGCGCCATGATCTGCTGAATACTGTCGTGCATATCAGCGATTTTTTCCGTGCAAGTCCGGCAGAAGAAATGCGCTTCCTGCAAGGCGTGCTGGCTCTGCTGGACGCGCGCGCGCTGTTCGCGCAAGGCTTTTTCCTGTTCGTCAGCCTGACGCTGCGCGCCATCCAGCTGCACATGAGAAGCCGCCAACTGTTCGCGCCGGCTCGTCATCAGGACAATGATTTCGCTATGCTGAGTCTGCTCTGCCTCCAGCAATCCGGCCACTTCCTGCATTTCATGCGCGATCTGCACGCCACGCTCTGCACTGTGCTCATGCGCCTGATTCAGTTTAAGTATCTGCATTTGCAGCGCGTGCTGGCGTTGCTGTGATTGACTGACGGCAGTGCGTAACGGCGGAATTTGCGCCTCAAGTGCGCGATGGGCCTGCTCTGCATCAGTCAGTTGCTGCTGCGAATAGGCAATCCTCTGCTTTTGTTCGTCCGTCTCATGCTCCAGTTGTTCAATCTCGCGCTGCCGGCTCAGCACGCCATGCAATTGACTGTCCGGCGCATGAAACAACACGCTATGCCGGCCTATCAGATGGCCGTTTGGCGTGACGAACCAGCCGCCTGCGGGCAACTGCTCACGTTGCGCATAGCCCAACGCCACATCCGCCACAACATAAACTGCCGCCAGCCATACACGCATCGCCGGAAGCACTTGCTCATCCTGACATTGCACGTAGTTCAACAACGGCACCAGCGCTCCGGCCATTCCGCCCTCCGCTACATATTCGGGCGTGCTCAGTTCAAACAGCGCCAGTCGGGCAGGTGGTGTGTCGCTCCAGGCTGCCACAGCAGCCAGCTCGGGCAGTGCCAGCGCATTCAGCCTTTCGCGCAAGGTAGCCTCCAGCGCGTTCTCCCAGCCGCTCGCGATGCGTATGGATTGCCACAATCTGGGCAATCCATCCAACTGGTGCTGTTGCAGCCAGCCAGTTAGCTTTTTGTCGTTATCCAGTTGACGCTGCAATTGCTGCAAGGCATGTAAACGCGCCCCTGACTGCGTCAGCTGACTTTCCTGCTGCCCCAGGGAAGCACGCAAGGTGTGGCGCAGACTGTCCGCCTGTGGCAGTTGTTCCTGCAATCGGTCGAGATTTTCCTCCTGTTCCACACGCGCCATTTCCAGCCAGGCCAATTCTTCCTGCGCCTGTTCAAGCACATCGCGCTCGGGAAGCGGCAGATTGTCCTTTTCCAGCAACAGCCGCGAACGGCGTGCTTCGATCTGTGAAATGGCGCGGTTAAGGCCAGCAAGTTGTGCATCAGCCAGTTGCAATTGCTGTTGCAACTGCAACTGTTCCCGCTGCAATTCGTTGTAGCGTTGCTGCGCACTGCGCGCGTCTTCCTCAGCCTGTATCAGATTCTGACCCTGAACATTTTGCTCGGCCTCGATAAGCTGTTCGGCAGCCACTTCCTGTTGCTGCATCCAGTGATCCCGGGTATCAATGGCAGTTTGACGCTGTTGCTGCTGTTGTTCAATTTGCCGTTTGGCGTTGCTGATTTGCAACTGGAGTCGCTGCTGCTGTGAAACGGCATGCTTGATCTGCTGTTCCAGCCGGGAGATTTCGGCATTCGCGCTGTACAGCTCACCCTGTCTTGCGTGCAAGGCGTCAGATAGCCGGTAATGACCGCTGCGTGAGGTTTCCAGCCGGTTTTCGATTTCACGCATCGCTGCCGTCCGCGCTTCCAGTTCGGTGCGTATTTGCTCGATAGCGCGCAGGTAGTCTGCGCGAAAAACAGCCGCCTGCTGTTTTTTTACCAGCCAGAACAAGTGTTGCGTCGTATTCCGCCGCGATTCCAGATCGCGATATTGTCGCGCCACCTCGGCTTGCGCACCCAGATGCAACAGTTGCTTATCCATTTCCTGCACGATATCGCCGACCCGCAGCAAATTGTCGCGCGTGTCATTCAGACGGAGCGACGTCTCGCGGCGGCGGTCACGGTACTTGGACACCCCCGCTGCTTCTTCGAGAAACACCCGCAATTCTTCCGGTTTAGCTTCGATGATACGCGAGATCATGCCCTGCTCGATAATCGCATAAGCGCGCGCGCCCAACCCTGTGCCGAGAAAAATATCGGTAATATCCCGGCGGCGCACCTTCTGATTGTTGATGTGATAGCTTGATTCGCCGTTGCGTTGCAACATGCGTTTGATACAAATTTCCGCATAGCCGGACCACTGACCGGCGGCCTTGCCCAGCGAATTATCGAACAGCAGTTCCACGCTGGCGCGCGCTACCGGCCTGCGCTTGCCCGAACCGTTGAATATCACGTCCTGCATGGTCTCGCCTCGCAGCGCCGAGGCTTTCGATTCGCCCAGCACCCAGCGCAGCGCATCGATCACATTCGATTTTCCGCAACCGTTCGGCCCCACCACGCCTACGATCTGCCCCGGCAGATGAATGTGAGTGGGATCAACGAAGGATTTGAATCCGGATAATTTGAATTGAGAAAGACGCAATTTGGCAGTCGCAACGATATAATGCCCGCCATATTAACCCAAGCGTGCCACCCGACCAAATGACGACCCAACCGACCAAAGCACTGGAAACCTTCCCCAATCCCAACCCGCTGCGCGATTACCATATCCACATGGAAGTACCCGAGTTTACCTGTCTGTGTCCCAAGACCGGCCAGCCGGATTTCGCCACGCTGATACTGGATTACATCGCCGATGAACAGTGCGTGGAACTCAAGAGCCTGAAGCTGTACATGTGGTCGTTCCGCGATGAAGGACATTTCCACGAAGATGTCACCAACCGTATCCTCGATGATCTGGTCGCAGCCACCCGGCCGCGCTTCATGCGCCTGACCGCAAAATTCTACGTGCGCGGCGGGATTTTCACCAATGTCGTCGCCGAGCATCGTCAATCCGGCTGGCAGCCCGCCCCTTTCGTCGAACTGTCACAGTTCGGCAGTCAGTCCAATACCCGGGGCTGACAGTGGTTTATCAAATTTCTCACCGGTGGTTTTGTTCCACGTCGCACTAAATTTTTTCCGCTTGCCGCCGATAACAAAATCACGGGGCAGCTGCCCGCAACCTAACTGCCGGAGGTGTGAAATGGGTATCGTGACGATGAATATGAGCAGCTACGAATTTGAACGCAACGATGCGGCCACCTATGGAGATGAAGTGCTGTGCGCGGGCTGGAACCCTGCCCTTGCCTTGCGCTCGCAGGTCGAATGCAGAAACACCATGCCGCCTGACATGCTCGCCATGAATGCTAGGGGCTTCATGGAACGCATGTTCGACATCGAGGTTGATGCGGAAGTCTTCCTGCAAAAAATGTACACCTGTCAATAACCGTTACCGCTGACAGCAATCACCTTGTCACCAAAGAACCGGCCTGATGAGGGGCTGTGTTGCATTACAATGACCGACGACATTTAATCCGGAGTCATCGTATGCCCTCCTCATCCGATCTGTTGGTATTGCGCGACAAATTACGCGCGTTTGCTGATGCACGCGACTGGGATCAGTTTCACTCGCCGAAGAATCTCAGTATGGCGCTGATGGTGGAAGTCGCCGAACTGATGGAGCATTTTCAGTGGCTGACAGAAACCCAGTCCGGCGATCTGCCGACGCAAAATAAAGCTGCCGTTGCAGAGGAACTGGCCGACATCCTGCTGTATCTGGTGCGCCTCTCTGACAAACTGGGAGTTGATTTGCAGCAAGCGGCCCTGCACAAGCTGGAGAAAAATGCAGCGAAATACCCGGCGGACAAAGTTCGCGGAAGCGCAAAAAAGTACAGCGAATATTGAGCATTCGCTGTACAGTCGTCCATGCAGCCGCACGGCTGAAATTTAATCATATCTGTGGATCCACAATAATGAACGACGCTCACGCACCTGACACACAACACACCGCATTACCCGATGCCAGAGTCGAAAAATTTGGCCTCGCCACCGCCAGACTGCACCGCATACTCAAGGAACTTGGCCATACCCGCCATCTGGAAAAATCGGCAGCCACCATGCCTGATGCGCGCGAAAGATTATCGTTTATCGACAAAACCATGCACGAGGCATCGGAAAAAACCATTAGCGCCGTTGAGGCATCCCTGCCTTTGGCCAGCCGCAACCGCGCGCTATGCGGCGATTTGTCCATGCGCCTCGCAGACACCCCGTTCAGAGAACATCAGCCGCTGGTGATGGAAACGATCTCGAAGCTGGGGGAGATTGCAATGGCCGAAGAAAGCATGCGCCATAATCTGCTGCAAATCATGGAAGCGCAGGAGTTTCGCGATGTGGCGGGACAAATGGTCAACAAGATCGTGGACGCGGCGGTCGAGATCGAAAACATCCTGCTCGACATCCTCAAAGAATATGCACCCGACTCAAAAGATTCACTGATCAGCACCGAGGGATTGACCGCTGGCCCGGGACAGCAAACCAAGACCAGCGTCAACGGGCAGGACGAAGTGGATGACCTGCTCGCCTCGCTTGGATTTTAACAATACTATTAACCTAGAAAAAGCAGTTGTCCGCAGATTACACAGATTACACAGATTAAAACCGATTAAACAAAGGGTTGCAAGAAACTTATGACAACCCATCAGGTGAAAGTGCCAACACCTGTAACGGTTTGAGAATCTGCGTGAATCTGCGTAATCTGAGGATTGAACTGAAGTTTTAAAGATTAATCAATAAGTTATAAAATAACTACTGATTGACCCGCACGCCCGGCACGCCGTTCTTCATGCTGCCGATCACCGCAGCCTGCTCGAATCCGGCTTGACGAAAACAAGCCAAAACCTCATCAACCGCCTCTGCCGCCACGGAAACCAGCAAACCGCCGCTGGTTTGCGCATCGGCCAGCAGGCGTTGCTGCCAGCTTGCCAGATTTTCCGCGAAATGTATGTCTTTCCCGTAACTTTCCATATTACGTTCGATTGCGCCGGGGCCGTAGCCCTGTTGCGCCAGCGGCTATGAGGCAGGCTGTACCGGTTCCCGATCTAACTGCTCCTCGCCCGCCAAGCCGGCACCGCGACACATTTCCAGCAAGTGCCCGAGCAGACCGAATCCCGTCACATCAGTCAGCGCATGTACCGCAGCGATGCCGGACAGCGCAGTCCCCACCGTATTGAGCTTGGTGGTATTGGCGATCAACTGCGCATAGCCTTCCTCAGACAGCGCACCCTTCTTCAGCGCAGCGGCCATGATGCCCACACCCAGCCCCTTGCCCAATATCAGCACATCACCTGCCTTAGCGTTGCTGTTCTTCTTGAGCCGGTCCGGGTGCACAATACCCAATGCCACTAGACCGTAGATGGGTTCGGGCGCGTCGATGGAATGTCCTCCAGCCAGCGGGATACCCGCCGCACGGCAGACGGATTCACCGCCCTGCAAAATCGCGCGTATGGCCTCGACCGACAGCTTATTGATCGGCATGCCCACGATGGCCAGCGCCATGATGGGCGTGCCGCCCATCGCATACACATCAGACAGCGCATTAGTGGCAGCGATGCGCCCAAAATCAAAGGGATCATCGACGATGGGCATGAAGAAATCGGTAGTTGCGATAACCGCCTGTTGATCGTTCAGACGGTAAACCGCCGCGTCATCGCTGGTCTCTGTACCCACCAGCAGATTAGGGAAGGACATTTTCTCTGCTGCGACACCTATAATTTGTTGCAGTAGCGCGGGCGCAATTTTGCAGCCACAGCCGCCACCGTGAGACAATTGGGTCAACTTTACTTCTATTTCCGACATAGGTTCCTCATCAACATGCTGTTCAAAACCGCAAAACTAGCACAACTGGCCGAGTTTGACGAAATTATCGATGTGCGCACTCCGGCAGAATTTGCCGAAGACCACATCCCCGGCGCGATTAATTGCCCGGTTTTTTCCGATGAAGAGCGCATCACGGTCGGCACCCTGTACAAACAGGTGTCGCCTTTTGAAGCGCGCAAACTGGGCGCCGCCCTGGTAGCAAAAAATATTGCGCACCATCTGGAAAGCCGCTTTAACGACAAGCCTAAATCATGGCACCCCCTGATTTACTGCTGGCGCGGCGGGCAACGCAGCGGCGCGATGAGCATCATCCTCGCGCAGGTCGGCTGGTCAGCTCACAAACTGGATGGTGGCTACAAGGCGTACCGGCGCGATGTGCTGGATAAACTGGAAACACTGCCACAGAATTTTACCTACCGCGTCGTCTGCGGCCCGACCGGTTCGGGCAAGAGCCGTTTGCTGCAAACCATGGCAAAACAGGGCCTGCAAGTGCTGGACCTGGAACATCTGGCACGGCATCGCGGTTCGGTGCTGGGCAAGTTGCCCGGACAACCGCAACCCTCGCAAAAGTCGTTTGACAGCACGCTGCTGTCAACCCTGCAAAAACTTGACCCGACCCGCCCCGTGTATCTGGAAGCCGAGAGCAACAAGAACGGCCTGATTACCCTGCCACCCGCGCTAATCAGCGCGATGCATTCCAGCGCGTGTCTGCTAGTGGAAACGCCGCTGGCCACACGGGTAGCCGGACTACTGGAAGACTACCGGCACTACGTCGAAAATCCACAATTACTCATTGCCCATCTGCATAATCTGCACCGTTTTCACGGAGCCGCGCAACTGCAACGCTGGACTGAGTTAATTCACGCAGGCGATTTTTCGGCTATGGTTGGCGAGTTGCTCACCCTACACTACGATCCAAGCTACCTGCGCGCCACTACAAAACATTATCCACAATTGACCACGGCGCGGCACATTCCATTGCTCAGCCTGTCAGAGAATTCACTGGAAGAAATATCCTCAACACTATGATAGTTATATAAACAACGCTCTCACTGCACGACCGCGAAAACGCCAAATGCTTACACCAGCGCGATAAATTCCAGTGCATTTTGATCCGGATCGCGACAGAACAAGGCGCGACGGCCGGACTGACTGAGGGTATAGGCAATTCCCGCCTGATTCAGGCGCGCTATCAACCCGTCAAAATCCGACACCGTCAGCGCCACATGTCGATCACGCCCGCCGTGAACCGGACGCTGCAAACCTGCTTCCGGGTCAGGCAACGCCATCAGATGAATCTGCTGACCTGTCGCCACTTCATACCACACCCCGTCAAAGCTCATGAGCGGACGTTTGAGGTCCGCCTGCAAACCAAGCAAACCCTCGTAAAAAACACGCGAGCGGGTCAGATCGGCGCTAATGAAAGTAGCGTGATGAATGCCGGTAATCATGGTTTGACGGGCCTGACCCTGCTGGCGGCCAGTTTGGCGCGCTGTCTGGCCTGGTCGGTGTCCGCGCCGGTCGCCAGCGCCACGCCCATGCGGCGGCGCGCAAAGGATACAGGTTTGCCGAACAAGCGGATGTCACTGCCGGGCACGCGCAGCGCGTCCGCCACCCCCTCAAAAGCGATGCCCGCCGCTTCCATCTGCCCGTAAATCACCGCCGAAGCGCCCGGCGCACGCAAGGTGGTATCCACCGACAAGCCGAGTATGGCGCGGGCATGCAACTCGAATTCATTCTGAACTTGCGAACACATCGTCACCATGCCGGTGTCGTGCGGGCGCGGGCTGACTTCGCTGAACCACACCTCATCACCCTTGATGAACAACTCCACGCCGAACAGACCCAAGCCGCCCAGATCGCGGGTGACTTTCTCTGCTATGTCGCGCGCGCGTTGCAAGGCCAGCGGCGACATTGGCTGCGGTTGCCAGCTTTCCACATAGTCGCCCTGTACCTGCACATGACCGATAGGATCGCAGTAGTGTGTTTCCGTGCTGCCGTCCTCAGCCAGCGCACGCACAGTGAGCTGAGTAATTTCGTAATCAAAACAGATCATCCCTTCAACGATCACCCTGCCCTGATTCACGCGACTGCCGTGACCGGCGTAATCCCATGCAGCCTCTACCTCGTCTGGCGTATCCACTTTGGACTGTCCCTTGCCGGAGGACGACATCACCGGTTTAATGATGCACGGATAGCCGATGTGCTCAATGGCTGCGCGCATTTCTTCCAGACTGTCGGCAAAACAATAGGGGGAAGTCGGCAATCCCAGAGTTTCTGCGGCAAGACGGCGGATGCCTTCGCGGTTCATGGTCAGCCGTGCGGCACGCGCGGTAGGAATGACACGCGCCAGCCCTTCCCGCTCGATCTGTTCCAGCATGCCGGTAGCGATAGCCTCGATTTCCGGCACGATCAGATCGGGCTTCTCAAGCTCGATCAAGGCGCGCAATGCCGCGCCATCCGCCTTATTGATGACATGCGCGCGATGCGCGACCTGATGTCCGGGCGCATCGGCATAGCGATCCACCGCGATGGTCTCTACCCCCAGACGTTGCAAGGCGATAATGACTTCCTTGCCCAGTTCGCCGCTGCCGAGCAGCATGACTTTGGTCGCAGAAGGACTGAGTGGGGTTCCGATGGTATGCATAATGTCGCCGATATATAAACTGGACGAAATTATACACAGGAGCTTGATTTTCTTGCATGACCGCGACAGCGTGCTGCCGCCATCATCGGAATTTCCGGATCAAGCATTAGCAGCTATCTACAAAATATCAATACATATCAATCGGATAGAAAAATTGGAGTAACATACACACTCATTTCCAACCACAAGAAGGAAGATCATGACCAACATCGTGCAACTATTGGGGGATGAAGCAGAGCATTTGCTGCAACATCGTTGTCTCGGTATTAGCAGAGACGCACTGCACCTGCCGGGTGCGGACTATGTGGATCGCGTGGTGGCAATGAAGGATAGGAAGCCCGGCGTGCTGCGCAACCTGCAAGCCCTGTACGGACATGGCAGGCTGGCGGGTACAGGCTATCTTTCGCTGTTGCCGGTAGATCAGGGCGTGGAACATTCCGGCGGCGCCTCGTTCGCGCCCAACCCCATCTACTTCGATCCGGAAAACATCGTCAAGCTCGCCATCGAAGGCGGCTGCAACGGCGTCGCTTCCACGCTCGGCGTGCTGTCCTCCGTGGCACGCCGCTACGCACACAAGATTCCATTCATCGTCAAAATCAACCATAACGAGTTGCTGACCTATCCCAACGCCTTCAACCAGACGCTGTTTGCCAGCGTGGATCAGGCCTTCGACATGGGTGCCGTGGCGGTGGGTGCAACGGTATTTTATGGTTCCGAACAGTCGCGCAGGCAAATACAGGAAGTCTCCGAAGCATTCGAACACGCGCACAGCCTCGGCATGGTTACCGTGCTATGGGCTTATTTACGCAACCCGTCCTTCAAAGTGGAAGGCATTGATTACCACGTATCTGCCGACCTGACCGGCCAGGCCAACCACCTCGCGGTTACCATCAACGCCGATATCGTCAAACAGAAAATGGCCGAAAACAACGGCGGCTACAACGCCCTGAAATTTGGCAAGACCAGCGCCAGGGTCTACAGCGAACTGACCTCCGACCACCCCATCGATCTGGTGCGCTATCAGGTGGCGAACTGCTATATGGGCCGCGTAGGCATGATCAATTCGGGCGGAGCATCAGGCCAGGACGATTTGCATCAGGCGGTGCGCACTGCGGTAATCAACAAACGCGCAGGCGGCATGGGGCTGATTTCCGGTCGCAAGGCATTCCAGAAACCGATGCAGGACGGCGTGACGCTGCTGAACGCGATACAGGATGTTTATCTGAACAAGGAAGTGACGGTGGCGTAGTCGCTACGATCCGTCCTGTTCTCCGCCATAAACGGAGGACAGGTGACACACCCGGTTTCAATTTCCCCCTCCCAGCCTGCAAAGGACGGCACCTGCTCATAATGCGCTGATGGGCGTGCGCTTGTGTACCGCATGCATCCATAATCCTGTAAAATCCCGACGAACCTAAAAGATACGCTATTTAAAGTTATGCGAAATTGGTGGCAATCGCTGGGCATAGGCAACAAACTGAACATCCCCATCCAGGCGATGCTGATCGTCGTGCTGTCCTTCGCTCATTTCTGGGTAATGGAACACATCAGGGATGAAATTCTGGACGGCGCCGAAAGACGCGCCGCCGTTTCTGCCGACGGCATCATCAACGGCATGAACATGATGATGCTCAACGGCATGATTATCGACCCCGACAACCGTCGGCTTTTCATACAAAAGATGGGCGACTCCGATCACGTGAAGGAGTTGCGCATCATTCGCGCCAAACAGGTTCAGGATCAGTACGGGCCGGGATTACCCGAAGAACAGGTTGCGGACGAGATGGACCATCGCGTGATGGCGACGAAACAGACTGAATTCCTGCTGAACGAAGACAGTAGCGCTCCGACCTTGCGTGCTGTCGTGCCCTTCATTGCGAGTACCAATTACCGTGGCACCAATTGTCTGAGCTGCCATGATGTGGAAGCCGATTCGGTTAATGGCGCCGCCAGCATCACCATCGATATGACCGATGATTTCGAGGCCATCAGACACACCCAGGTATTGCTGTGGGCAGGACAGATTGTGCTGCAAATACTGCTGTTTTTCGCAACCCACAGCATGATAGCCTGCTTCATGCGACGCATCATTGTATTGCAATCCAGAATGGAAGCCATGCAAGCCACAGGCAGCATGGAACGGTTTATCCCGATTGAACTGAGAACCGGTTGCCAGGATGAAATTGGCAAACTCACCAGCGCCTTCAACCGGATGTCGGAAACTTTATACAATTCTGAAAAGTCGATGAGACTGGCAACATCCATCTATCAGTCGAATGCGGATGCCATCGTCGTAACGGATGAGAATAACCTTATCGTGGATGTCAATCCGGCCTTCACCCGCATCACCGACTACACGCTGGACGAAGTAAGAGGGAAAAATCCGAGACTGATGCAGTCCGGACACCATGACACCAAGTTTTACGAAGAGATGTGGCAGCAAATCCTGGGCGAAGGCCACTGGAAGGGTGAAATTTGGGATAAACGCAAGGATGGCGAATTGTTTGCCAAGATGGCCAACATCATCGTCCTTCGCAACGCGGATGGCAGCATATACCGCTATGTGGCGCAGTTCTCGGATATTACCGAGAAGAAACACAAAGACGAGATGATCCATTGGCAGGCCAACTACGATCCACTGACCAACCTTCCCAACCGTCGCCTGTTCCATGATCGATTGGGACAAGCAATCAAGATGGCACACCGCAAGGCATTGCCACTCGCCCTGTTCTTTATCGACCTGGATCATTTCAAGGAAATCAACGATCAGTGCGGGCACGCCAATGGCGACGTGTTACTGATGGAGGTGGCACAACGCTTGAGCAGTTGCGTGCGTGAAGCCGATACTGTCGCGCGTCTGGGCGGTGACGAATTCACGGTTATTCTGCCCGATCTGGGCGACACCCCGCAAATTAATCGGATAGCAGAAAATATCATAGAGAAACTGGCGCAACCCTTTTACTTTTTGAACGATGAAACGAAACATCACATTTCGGCGAGCATAGGGATCGCCATCTATCCACAGGACACGACCGCCTTTGACGGTTTGCTGAAATGCGCGGACAAGGCGATGTATGCGGCCAAGGCGGCGGGAAGGAATCGCTACATCTACTTTCCGGAATCCGGACAGTGACAGCCTTCATCACGCGCTGATTCTGAATACAGCTTCCCCGACAGCAGGCTGGCGAAAACAATAAGAATGGCACCCAGCCAATCTCGTACCCCCATCGCCTCATCTGCCAGCAAATAAGATGCGTATGCCGCGACCACCAGTTCAAACAGAAATAGCAACATGGCGCGATTGGCAGGCATGTTGGTGACACCGTATTGCACGGCAAAACTGCAGGAACAGAGCACTACGCCGAGCAACGCCAGTATCAGCCAGTTTTGCGGCGCTATCCCCGAGAAATGCCATCCGCCTTGCCACACCAGCAACGGCGCAGTCAGCAGTGCCGTACCGAACCAGATGCTGAAGGCTTTGGCTTCGACACTGAGATGCGCGGCACGCCGCGATACCACATTGGACAGCGCAAAACCCATGCCAGCCGACAAACCCAGCCATTCGGAGATATTTTTCGGCAGCGGCACACCGAGACTGGGCTCCCACAACATGATGAATGCACCGCTGAGCGACAGCGCGATGATCAGATAGCCGTAACGGTTCAGGCGTTCACCCAGCAGGGAGTGGGAAAACAGAATCGTCCAGACCGGCGCGAGATAGAACAGCAGCAATACGCGCATCACCTCGCCTTGCAGCATCCCCAGCACATAGCCGAAGTTAGCCCAGCCCGCGCTGAACACCAGCAGGACCACCCACCAGCCTGACACGCCGTTACTTTTAGTACGCAGATCGCGCCTCACACGCGGCAACATGAATCCGCCGCACAGCATCGCCAGCAGATAGGTGATCAGCGTCGCCAACGGACCGGAAACCCCCGCCTCCTGCAACGCCCGGTAGGGATACCAGATCAGCCCCCATACCAGTGCACCGCTTAATATTCCTGCTATCGGCATTACATTTTGTTTTGATGACACCTGCCCGCCCCTTATAAGGCCCGTCACTTTCGATGCCGCTAATACAGTAATGAATCCAGACCTCAATCGTTTGCAGCCCTACCCCTTCCAGAAGCTGGCCGCCCTGTTCAGCGCAGTCACGCCGAATCCGGATTATCGTGCGATCAGCCTGTCCATCGGCGAACCGAAACACGATACACCGCAATTTATCAAAAATGCGCTGACCGACAACCTGACCGGTCTGGCAAATTATCCCACAACCGCAGGCACAGACGCGCTGCGCACCACGATAGCCGATTGGCTGGCCGGACGCTATGGGATTCCCGCACCCGATGCGAAAACGCAGGTATTGCCGGTGAACGGCAGCCGTGAGGCATTGTTCGCCTTTGCCCAAACCGTCATCGATCGCACCCGGACCGACCCCGCCGTGGTTTGCCCCAATCCCTTCTACCAGATTTACGAGGGGGCGGCATTGCTGGCGGGCGCAACGCCCTACTTCCTCAACACCCTGCCGGAAGACAATTTTGCGCTGAACTTTGCCCAATTACCGGAAGATGTCTGGCAGCGCACCCAGCTGATTTATGTCTGCTCGCCGGGCAATCCTACCGGACGGGTGATGCCGCTGGAGGAATGGAAAATCCTGTTCGAGATGTCCGACCGCTATGGTTTCGTGATTGCCTCGGACGAGTGCTATTCGGAAATCTACTTTGAAAATCCGCCGCTCGGCGCCTTGCAGGCCGCACAACAACTGGGACGCAGCGACTACCGCAATCTGGTCGTGTTTTCCAGTTTATCGAAACGCTCCAACGTCCCCGGCATGCGTTCAGGCTTTGTCGCGGGCGATGCCGATGTCATTGCAAAATTCACCCTGTATCGCACCTACCACGGCTCGGCAATGAACCCAGTCATCCAGTCCGCCAGCATTGCTGCGTGGAACGATGAAGCGCATGTCGCAGAGAACCGCCGCCTGTACGCCGAGAAATTCACCCGGGTAGTGGATATACTCAGCCCAGTATTGCCCGTAACCCTGCCCGATGCCAGCTTCTATCTGTGGATACGCACCCCGATAGCCGACACAGCCTACGCGCAAGCCCTGTATCACGATTATAATGTGACCGTATTGCCGGGCAGTTATCTGGCGCGTAGCGCGCAAGGTATCAATCCCGGCGAAAATTTTGTGCGTCTGGCGCTGGTTGCCGAGACCTCAGAAACCGTAGAAGCCGCACACAGAATCGCACAATTCAGTCGCAAGTTGCTAGACGCTAGTTGCTAGTAAAAACAAGACCCGCATAGCGGACAACATCAACTAACATCTAGCGTCTAACGACTAGCTACTTTTTTAATCAAGGAATAAAAATGAACCCATTACAATCCATCATCGAAACCGCTTTTGAACGTCGCGCCGAGATCACTCCGCGCAATGCGGATGCGCAACTCAAGGAAGCGGTTGACGCGGTCATCACCCAACTCGATCAGGGCACACTGCGCGTCGCGGAAAAAATCAACGGCGACTGGGTCACGCACCAATGGCTGAAAAAGGCCGTGCTGCTGTCATTCCGTCTGGAAGATAACGCCTTCATCAAGGGCGGCTTCACCAATTACTACGACAAAGTGCCCTCCAAATTTGCCGACTACAACAGCCGCGATTTCCGCGAAGGCGGTTTCCGTGTTGTCCCCCCTGCTGCTGCCCGCAAAGGTGCATACATCGCTAAAAACGTGGTGCTGATGCCGTCTTATGTGAACATCGGCGCCTATGTGGATGAAGGCACGATGGTAGATACCTGGGCAACCGTCGGTTCCTGCGCGCAGATCGGCAAGAACGTACACTTGAGCGGCGGTGTCGGCATCGGCGGCGTACTGGAACCCGTGCAGGCCAATCCCACCATCATCGGCGACAACTGCTTCGTAGGCGCGCGCTCGGAGATCGTCGAGGGCGTGATTCTGGAAGATAACGTGGTCATCTCGATGGGCGTGTTTATCGGCCAGAGCACCAAGATATACGACCGTGAAACCGGCACCATCACCTATGGCCGCGTACCCGCCGGATCCGTGGTCGTCAGCGGCAACCTGCCCTCCAAAGACGGCAGCTACAGCCTGTATTGTGCGGTAATTGTAAAGAAAGTAGATGCCAAGACCCTGTCCAAGGTCGGCATCAACGAGTTGCTCAGAGGGATTTAAAAAAATAGCCGTTAGACGTTAGTCGTGAGTTATAGCGTGCCGCGCAGCGGACAACACCAACTAACGACTAGCGACTAGCGTCTAATAACTGAGGTGATACACATGATCGTCACACCCTTGCTGAAACTGGCGGCTGACAAGCAGGCTTCCGATCTGTTCTTTTCGGTCGGCGCGCCAGTCAACGTCAAAATTGATGGCGTTAGCATGCCGGTCAATTCACAGATTCTGAGCTCAGAGATCATCAAGCGCATCGCCTACGAACTCATGTCTTCCAGACAGATAGCCGAGTTCGAAGCCAATATGGAAATGAACTTCTCCTACCGCGTGGAGGGACTGGGCAGTTTTCGAGTCAATATTTTCCGTCAGCGCGGCGACATTGCCATCGTGATACGCTACATCAAGGGCAGAATCGACAATGTGGACGAACTGCGTCTTCCCGGCATACTCAAGTCGTTAATCCTGGAAAAACGTGGTCTGGTACTGGTAGTCGGCGCAACCGGTTCCGGAAAATCCACCACGCTGGCTTCCATGATCGAACATCGCAGCCACACCCAGACCGGGCATATCCTGACGATAGAAGATCCGATCGAATACATTTTCAAACACGACAAGTCCATCGTGAATCAGCGTGAAATCGGCACGGATACGCTCAACTACGAGAATGCGCTGTCCTGCGGTATGCGTGAAGCGCCCGATGTATTGATGATAGGGGAAGTACGCGATCGCGACACCCTGAAACACGCGCTGATTTTTGCCCAGACCGGGCACTTGTGCCTGACTACGCTACACGCCAACAACAGTTATCACGCCCTGAATCGTATCGTTAATTTCTTCCCCTACGACTCGCGCCAGAGTGTGCTGTCCGACCTTTCCATGTGTTTGCGCGCGGTCATTTCGCAACGCCTGGTTCGCACGCTGAACGGCAAGCAGGTACCCGCCGTTGAAGTCCTGCTGAACACCACACTGATTGCCGATCTGATCAAGAATGATGAAATTGAAAAAATCCACGAGGCGATAGACAAGAGCGTTTCTGCCGGTTCGCAAACCTTCGAGCAGGCCCTTTACCGATTATTCAAATCGGGAACCATCAGCAAGGAAGAAGCGATGCGCAATGCCGATTCGGCAAGCAATTTGTCTGCTCTGGTGGATTTTTCAGAACGCACCAACACCATGGCTGTTCCGGTTTTTTCGCCCACTCCGGAAACCGAAAGACTCTCTAAAGCTTCCAAGTCCGATTTCAGCGGCATCAAACTCGATCTGGATGCGAGCAAATAGCAATGACAATAAAATTGTACGGCATCCCCAACTGCGGCACGGTTAAAAAGGCGCGTGACTGGCTGAAGCAACATGGCATCGAAGTCGAATTCCATGATTTCAAGAAACAGGGACTGAATGCCGCAACCGCCACAAACTGGCTGCAACAGCGCGACTGGAGCGAGTTGCTTAACCGCAATGGCCTGACCTGGCGCGGTTTAACAGACGAACAAAAACAACAAGTTGTCGATGCTTCTTCAACATTGACTTTAATTCTCGAAAAAACCAGCGCCATCAAACGCCCCTTGCTGGAACAAGATGGACGACTGCTGCATGTCGGCTTCGATGCAACAGCCTATGCAAACATATTTAACGTAAAGGTTTAAACATGACTGAAACACTCGCACTCGCCCAGGCGCTGATCGCACGCCGCTCACTCACCCCCGATGATGCCGGCTGCCAGGATATCCTGATCGAACGCCTGAACAAACTCGGTTTTCATATCGAACGCATGCGTTTTGGCAACGTGGATAACTTCTGGGCGCGACGCGGCATAGACAGCCCCGTCGTGGTTTTTGCCGGACACACCGATGTCGTACCCTCAGGCCCGGAAGCATCATGGTTCAGCCCGCCGTTCGAACCGACTATCCGCGATGAAATGCTGTATGGGCGTGGTGCTGCGGACATGAAGACCTCCATCGCCGCCTTCATCACTTCGATTGAATCCTTCGTTGAAGATCACCCCGAGCACAACGGCTCGATCGCCTTGCTGATAACTTCCGACGAAGAGGGTGTGGCGGTTGACGGTACGGTGCGCGTAGTCGATGCACTGAAAGCGCGTGGCGAAACGCTGGATTACTGCATAGTCGGCGAACCTACCTCGAACAAACTGGTCGGCGACATGATCAAGAATGGACGGCGCGGCTCACTCAACGGCACGCTGATCGTCCAGGGTGTTCAGGGACATATCGCTTATCCGCATCTGGTGAAGAACCCGATACATATGGTCGCACCGGCGATTGCCGAACTGGCCGGCACGACCTGGGACAAGGGCAACGAATACTTCCCGCCGACTTCGTGGCAAATATCCAACATGAATGGCGGCACGGGTGCGACCAATGTCGTGCCCGGCACCGTGGAAATTCTGTTCAACTTCCGCTTTTCCACCGCCAGCACCGAACAGGAGCTCAAGGACCGGGTGCATGCGATACTCGATAAACACCATGTCAAATACGATTTGCACTGGGAACTGTCCGGCAAGCCCTATATAACCCCTAAGGGGCATCTGGTTGCGGCCATCAGCCACGCCATCGAGCAGTCTTACGGCATCACTCCGGAGCTATCCACCTCCGGCGGCACCTCGGATGGTCGTTTTATCGCCGACATCTGCCCGCAAGTCATCGAATTCGGCCCATTGAATGCCACAATACACAAACTCAACGAGTGCGTTGCCGTGGCTGACATTGAACCGCTCAAGCTGACCTATCAGCGCACGCTGGAAAACTTGTTATGCAAATGAATAACTACTTTTCTGCGGGCACACAAAACCTGCACACCGTGCGCGACTGTCTGCGCTTTGCGGTCAGCCGTTTCTATCAGGCCAAATTATTTTTCGGGCACGGCAGTGCTGATGCCTATGACGAGGCTGTCTATCTGATCCTGCACACGCTGCACCTGCCGATAGACACACTCGCCCCCTTCCTGGATGCACGACTCACCGACAGTGAACTGGGCGAAGTATTGAACATCATTCAGCGGCGCGTGGAACAGCGCATTCCGGCCGCTTATCTGACCCATGAAGCCTACCTGGGTGAGTACCGTTTTTATGTCGATGAACGCGTCATCGTGCCGCGCTCCTTCATCTCCGAATTGCTGCGATCACAACTGTCCCCCTGGATCACCGAACCTGAAGCCATAAGCAGCGTGCTGGACTTATGCACCGGCAGCGGTTGTCTGGCCATACTCGCCGCCGACAGTTTTCCCAACGCGCAAATCGATGCTGTTGATTTATCTCCTGACGCGCTGGCTGTAGCTGCGCGCAATGTCAGCGATTACCAATTGCCTGAACGGATAAATCTGATCGAATCTGACCTGTTTACCCACCTGACAGGCCGTCAATACGACCTGATTATCAGCAATCCGCCCTATGTTGACGCAGACTCGGTTGCCACCCTGCCTCAGGAATATCTGCACGAACCCAAGCTCTCGCTGGGCAGCGGAAACGACGGACTGGATGCCACGCGCATCATTCTTGAAAAGGCTGCCGAACACCTCACCGACAACGGCATCCTGATCGTCGAAATCGGTCACAACCGCGATATTCTGGAAGCCGCCTACCCCAACCTGCCGTTCACCTGGCTGGATGTGGCCGCAGGCGACCAGTTCGTATTCATGCTGCATCGCAACGACCTGATTTAAAGCATGCCTGTAGATCACTACGAAAACTTCCCTGTCGCTTCCATTTTGATGCCCAGACGCCTGCGCAAGCCGGTGGCGGCGATCTATCATTTCGCCCGTGCGGCAGATGACATCGCCGACGAGGGCGATCTGTCCGACAAGGAACGTCTGCAACAACTGGATGCCTTCCGGGATGAGCTGAACCGTATTGCCGGCGAGGAAACACCGCTCACCCCGCTGTTTCAAAATCTGGCCGCCACGATACGTGAATATGCCTTACCCCTGCAGCCGCATTACGATCTGCTCGATGCCTTCTCGCAGGACGTGGTGACCAAGCGTTACGACAATTATGCCGATCTGCTCTACTACTGCCGCCGTTCCGCCAATCCGGTCGGCAGGCTGCTACTGCATCTCTATGAAGAGGCCAGCACTGTCAATCTGGCTTACTCAGATGCAATCTGCACCAGCTTGCAGCTAATCAACTTCTGGCAGGATGTCGGCAAGGATTATGCTATCCATCGCATCTATCTGCCGCTAGATGAGATGGCGCAATTCGGCGTATCAGAGACGCAGATTGCACAGAAAATCTGCGATGAAAACTGGCAAAAACTGATGAAGTTTCAGGTAGATCGCGCGCGCGCACTGATGTTGCAGGGCGCGCCGCTGGGCAGCATCCTCACCGGCCGTATCGGCCTGGAAATGCGCATGATCATCGCCGGAGGGCTGCGCATCCTCGATAAAATCGAAGCTGCCAATTACGACATATTCCGCCGTCGCCCGGTGTTGCGCCCGCTCGACTGGGTTATCATGCTGGTCAAATCCGCGCCCCACTCTTACTAAGCCCAAAACTGCTTCAACTGATTCTTAGAACCAAACCCATGACTCCAGACCAATATTGCCAGGACAAAACTTCAGCCAGCGGCTCCAGTTTTTATTACAGCTTTCTGTTCCTGCCCAAAGACAAACGTCGCGCGATCACCGCCCTGTATGCCTTCTGCCGTGAGGTGGACGATGTGGTGGACGAATGCACCGATGAACAAGTGGCCCGCACCACGCTCAACTGGTGGCGAGGACAGGTTGCTGAAATCTACGCGGGGAAACCGCAGCATCCGGTCGCGCTCGCGCTGGTGCCTGTCGTCACCCGATTCAATCTGGCGCGGGAACACCTGCTGGAAATCATAGACGGCATGGAAATGGATCTGGATCAGCCGCGCTACGCCGATTTCAAGTCGCTGCAACTGTATTGCTATCGCGTCGCCTCGGTGGTCGGGCTGCTGTCGGCGGAAATCTTCGGCTACAGCGACCGTCAGACGCTAAAATATGCCCATGATTTGGGCATCGCTTTCCAGCTTACCAATATCATCCGCGATGTCGGCGAGGATGCCAGGCGCAACCGTATTTACCTGCCGATGGAGGAGATGCAACAATTCGATGTCACTGCCGCAGACATTCTCAACGCAAACGAAACCGAAAACTTTCAGAAGCTGATGGCGTTCCAGGTCGAACGCGCACAACGCTTTTATCAGCAGGCTCTGGCACACCTGCCGGAAGCAGACAAAAAAACTCAGCGCACCGGACTGATCATGGCGGCCATTTACCGCGCCACGCTGGATGAAGTGGTCGCCAGCGGCTGCCACGTACTCAAAGAACGCGTCTCGCTCACCCCGCTGCGCAAACTCTGGCTGGCCTGGATAACTTGGATCAAGAACTGAACACCCCCCCCTCACCCCAACCCTCTGGTGGAATAACTAGCCAATCCACTAAGCCAGCAAGCTGGCAAGTGGCTGGTTATCCCGCAAACGGGCGAGGGCGCGATCGTGAAAATCAATCTATAAATACTGCCGTCATCGGCGGTGGCTATGCAGGCATGGCGGCCGCTGTCGCGCTTAGCGAAAGAGGCATTCCCGTCACAGTGTTCGAGAGCGCCAGACAACTGGGTGGTCGCGCGCGCGGCGTGCCGCATCAAAAGACACAACTGGACAACGGACAGCATCTGCTGCTGGGCTGCTATCGGGACACGCTGGCACTGATTGAAAAGGTCGGCGGCGACATCGAAGCCGATTTCCTGCGTCTGCCGCTGCAACTCGATCTGCACGGACATTTTTCGCTGCAAGCGCCCCGACTGCCCGCGCCGCTGCACCTTTTGGTCGCACTGATGAGCGCGCAAGGTCTGTCCTGGTCGGACCGCCTCAGCGCGGCGCGCTTCATGCTCACGCTGCGCCAGATACATTTCCGTATCGCCACCGACATGACGGTTTCGGAACTGCTCAGACTGCACGGCCAGAGCAGCATGCTGATACAAAAACTCTGGGAACCGCTGTGCATCGCGGCGCTGAACACCCCGGTGCATATCGCTTCCGCACAAGTCATGCTCAACGTGCTGCGCGATGCGCTGAATAAAACGCGTGCCGACAGCGACATGCTGCTGCCGCGCATTGATTTCACCGCACTGTTTCCGCAACGTGCCGCGAATTATGTAAGAAAGCACGGTGGTCATGTGCTTACCTCATGTGGCGTGGATGATTTGCAGCTGCATGATTACAACATCGAGATCAGCACTAAGCGTGGCAGCCTGTTTTTCAGTCACGTCATCTGCGCCACACCGCCCGTCACAACCGCCAGATTGCTACGCAACCTTGATCAACTCGCCCCCGTTGTCGCGCAAATCGATGCGCTCCAGCATCAGCCTATTTACACCGTCTATCTGCAATATCCGGCTCACGTAAAACTTTCTCATCCTATGCTGGGACTGCATCAGCGCTACAGTCAATGGTTGTTCGACAAGGGACGAATCGCCGGACAACACGGCCTGATCGCTGCTGTAATCAGCGCGGAAGGCCTGCATCAGGCGTTATCCCACGACGAATTGGCTCAAAAAGTAATGGTCGAACTTGACGAAGAATTCGGCATCATCGACAGCCCGCAGTGGGTCAAAGTCATCGCCGAAAAACGCGCCACATTCGCCTGCACCCCCGCCTTGCAGCGCCCCGCCCAGCAAACCGCCCTGCCCCGCATACTGCTTGCAGGCGATTACACTGCGGGCGACTACCCCGCCACACTGGAGGGCGCGGTGCAAAGCGGGCTGCGTTGCGCGGAACAACTGACTGAATAGCAATGCGTATCAGCATGCAGCCGCCAAGGCCATCCTAAATTGCGCCGGGCATGTCATTCATGACACAATTACATACCTAAAATAAAACCCATCGAGCATTATGACAACCGAATCCATCACACCCGTTCCCGAAAAGCTTATGGCCGTGCACCCGCAAGACGAAAATCAGATCATCACCGAGCGCCGCAACAAGCTGGCTGCCATCCGCAAAGCTGGGATCGCCTTCCCCAACGACTTCGACCGCACGCATCTGGCGGGCGATCTGCTCGCCAGTTTCGGCGAAATGAATCACGACCAACTGGAAGCCGAACAGATTCATGTCGCGGTGGGCGGGCGCATGATGCTCAAGCGCGTGATGGGCAAGGCGAGTTTTGCCACCCTGCAGGATATGAGCGGACGCATCCAGATTTACATCAGCAACGGCGACAGCGGCGAAGCGGTGCATGACGCATTCAAACACTACGACCTGGGCGACATCCTCGGCGCAGTCGGCGTGCTGTTCAAAACCAAGACTGGTGAGCTTTCCGTGCGCGTATCGCACGTACGTCTGCTGACCAAGTCGCTGCGTCCGCTGCCCGAAAAATTTCACGGCCTGTCCGATCAGGAACAGAAATACCGCCAGCGCTATCTGGATCTGATCACCAACGAAGAGGCACGCCGTGTATTCATGACGCGCACCAAAATCATTCAGGCGATACGTGATTTCTTTATCCGCCACGACTATCTGGAAGTGGAAACACCGATGATGCACTCGATACCGGGCGGCGCATCAGCCAAACCGTTCGAGACGCATCACAACGCGCTGGACATGAAAATGTATCTGCGCATCGCGCCGGAGCTGTACCTCAAGCGTCTGGTGGTAGGCGGATTCGAGAAAGTATTCGAGATCAACCGCAATTTCCGCAATGAGGGGCTTTCCACGCGCCACAATCCGGAATTCACCATGCTGGAATTTTACGAAGCGTATCGCGATTACAAGTACCTGATGGATTTCACGGAAAAGCTGTTGCGCGAAGTGGCGCAGAAAGTGCTGGGCACTACGCTGATCAGCTATCAGGGCAAGGAGCTGGATCTGGGCAAACCCTTCCACCGGCTGACCATGGTGCAGGCTATTCAGAAATACCATCCGCAGTTCAGCACCGAACAGCTCAATGACCGCGACTTCGTGGTTGCCGAACTGATAGACCTGAAAGCCAAATACAAACCGGAAGACGGTCTGGGCGGTCTGCAATTGTCACTGTTCGAAGAGTTGGCAGAAACACAATTATTTGAACCTACCTTCATCATCGATTACCCAGTGGAAGTCTCACCGCTGGCGCGCAGCAGCGATGCCAATCCGGAAATTACCGAGCGTTTCGAGCTGTTCGTGCTGGGACGCGAGCTGGCTAATGGCTTCTCGGAATTGAACGACGCGGAAGACCAGGAAGCACGCTTCGATGCGCAGGTGCTCGCCAAGGAAGCCGGCGACGAAGAAGCAATGTTCAAGGACAGTGACTACGTGCGTGCGCTGGAATACGGCCTGCCGCCGACCGCAGGGGAAGGCATAGGCATAGATCGATTGATCATGATGCTTACCGACAGCGCCAGCATCCGGGATGTCATCCTGTTTCCGCAGATGCGCCCCGAAGCTTGATAAAACCGTTTATATTCAAAATAAAATACTGCCCATACATGGACAAATGTTTGTTCCTGGGATACTCAATATGCTAAATAGTGACACGCGTTCCCGTATCTTGCAGCTCTACCCGATGCTGCAGGAATTGCCGGCAGCTGAGCTGGAAGACATGCTTGCAACGGCCAGGCTGCTGCCTATACCGGCCGGCACGATCATGTTCGACGAGAACCAGCCCTGCCAGGGATTTCCACTGCTGTTATCCGGCAGCCTGCGTGTCATCAAGTCCGCCGCGAACGGGCGCGAACTGCAACTGTATCGCGTTGTGCCGGGGGAAAGCTGCATCCTCACCAGCAGCTGTTTGCTCGGCAGCACCCGCTATCAGGCGCGCGGCATCGTCGAACAACCCATTGAAATGATATTTCTGCCTGCGGCTGTTTTTCATGCCTTACTTAGCAAACACGCCGCATTCCGCGGTTATGTGTTCCAGCTTTTCACCGAACGGCTCACCGATCTGATGGAACTGATCTCGGCGGTGGCCTTTCAGAAGCTTGACCAGCGCCTGGCCGCCCTGTTAATCAGCAAACCCAACCCGTTACACGCCACCCATCAGGCACTCGCCGATGAACTAGGCTCAGCCCGCGAGATCGTCAGCCGATTGCTCAAGGGTTTTTCCGAACAGGGCTGGGTCAAACTGGGCCGCGAACAAATCACCCTCACCGACATACCCGCACTCAAGAAATTTGCCGCACTTTAGTCTGAAATGGATGGGTTGCTAAAAACTGCAACCATCATGCACAGCCAGTCAGCACAACTGGCCATACCTGAATCGCTACGGGATTGCTATTGCTTGCCGTACAGTTTGCGTCCGCGAATCCGGGCGCGGTGCGCGGCGCGTTGTTCGGCTTCGGTCAAGGGCCTGGGCTTCTTGCCTTCAAACGGATTCTTGCTCGAATTGTACTGGATCTTCATCGGCGTGCCCTGCAGCTTGAAAATCTCGGCGAATGAACGTTCCAGATAACGCGTATAGCTGGCTGGGATATTGTCCAGGCCGCTGCCGTGAATCACGATCAGCGGCGGGTTGCTGCCGCCCTGATGGGCGTAGCGCATCTTGGGCAGGAAACGGCCGACCTTGGGTGGCGCCTGTTTTTCAATCGCGCCGATCAGCGCACGGGTCAGTTTGGGCGTGGACAATTTCGCCATCGCCGCCTCATACGCTGCATCCACTGACTTCAACACGTCGATGATGCCGCTGCCATTCAGTGCAGAAATGTAATGGCGCTTGGCAAAACCCAGAAAATGCAGTTTGCGCTCAATATCGCTCTTGACCATCTCGCGCTGATGCGCATCCAGGCCATCCCACTTGTTCACCGCCAGCACCAGCGCCCGGCCGGCCTGCAACACGAAGTCTGCAACGTGCGCGTCCTGTTCGGTAATCTGGTCACGCGCATCGACTACCAGCACAACCACATTGGCGTCTTCAATAGCCTGCATGGTCTTGATGACAGAGAATTTCTCGATGGCTTCTTCGACTTTGCCACGGCGGCGCACGCCGGCGGTGTCTATGATGGTGTACTGTTTTCCATCACGTTCGAAATCGATGTAGATGCTGTCACGCGTGGTGCCGGGCTGGTCGAATGCAATCACCCGCTGTTCACCCAGGATAGCGTTCACCAGCGTGGATTTCCCGACATTCGGGCGTCCGACGATGGCCAGTTTGGGCGGCTTGTCATGCTGGACTTCTTCCTCTTCAATCTCGTCTGGGAAGTTCTCCATCGCGATTTCAACCACTTCAACGACATTGTCGCCATGTGCCGAGGAAATCGGGTACGGCTCTCCCAGCCCCAGTTCGAAAAATTCAGCCGTAACGCGCGCGCGCGCCATACCTTCGGCCTTGTTGACCAGCAACAGAATCGGCTTGCCGGTCTTGCGCAACTGGGTGGCAATAATCAGATCCTGCGGCGTGCAGCCCGCCCGACCATCCACCAGAAACAGCACGATGTCGGCCTCATCCACGGCCTGTCGGCTTTGTCTGGCCATTTCATACATGATGCCGTCTTTGGCGACAGGCTCCAGACCGCCGGTATCGACAACCAGATAGGGACGCTCTCCTACCCGCCCCCGTCCGTAATGGCGATCACGGGTAAGCCCGGGCTGATCCGCGACCAGAGCATCTCGGCTGCGTGTGAGACGATTGAACAAAGTGGACTTACCCACATTCGGACGACCAACTAATACAAGTGTGGGTAACATTTTGAAAACCTTTAATAAAAAGTGAAGGGTAAAGGGGGAAGGGTACGCACCTTCGGTGCTTAAGAGGGAAGAGCCAACCCTTCTCCCTTCTCCCTTCCCTCTTCCCCTTATTTAATCGTCAGAGAATAGATTCCGCCGCCTTGCGTTTGCACCAGCAGCCCGTCATCCATCTGCATGGGTGCAGCCTGAATGGCACTACCGTTCAATTTGATACGCGCTACGAAGCGGCCATCCTCACGGCTCATGCCATGCAGGAAACCTTGATAATCGCCGACTATCACGAACTCATCCTGCGCATAAGGCGCAGAGACATCACGACGCAGCAACTGGTCGTTCTTCCACACCGTACTGCCGCTATCCTTATCCAGCGCGATTACAGCGCCCCCGGCATCACTGGCGTAGAGATGTTTGCGCAAAATAAACAAGCCCTTGTCGCTGTCGATGTTGCGACTCCACAAAGGGCTGCCTTGCACGGCATCGTAACAGGCCAGATTCCCCTGGAACGCGATTGCGCACACTTGCGCATCGCTGACCACCGGATTACTGGTAATGTCGCTGATGCGTTCCAGTTCAGTATTACCGCGCGGTTGCGACACCGAGTTTTCCCACAATAGCGATCCATCTGTCAGTTTGATGGCACTCAGTTTGCCACCGGCAAACCCGGCAAAGGCCACACCGCGCCGTATCGTAACACTTGCATGACTACGCACTACCAGAGCAGGTGTGCTGCGTTCATAAACCCACAGACGCTTGCCGTCGGCCACATTCAGACCGGCAACATGACCATCGCCGCTGCGCACGATGACCACGCCTTCGGCCACTTGCGGCACACCCAGCACTTCGCTGGAAACCTTGCTGCTCCAGCGCAACTTGCCGTCCTCACCGTAGGCCTGCACTTCACCCTTATCACTGCCTATCAGTACCAGTCCCTCGCCGCGACCCACGCCAGCTGAACCGCGGATGTTGCTTTCTATACGCCAGACCTGTTTGCCCGTCGCACGATCCAGCCGCGTCAACGTACCTTTAGCAGATGCGCCATAGACCGCATCGCGTGTCAGCGAGGCCTGCAAGGGATTCGCTCCCGGATCGCCGAAATCACCATGCCAACGCTCCACAAATTTAGCTGTCTCGCCAAATTCAACCAGCTTGGCCGGTTCCTGTCCGGTTGGCGATCCCACCCAGCCTCTGACCGTATCCATGGTGCCGCAGCCACTCAAAACCAGCAGTGCCAACAGTATTCCTGATTTCTTCATTTAGTTGCTCCAAAGGTATCCAGCTTCATCTGAACCAGATTGCGGTAGGCGCTCTTTGTGTCGAGTTTCTCGTAAGCCAGCTGGTAGGCCGCCTTAGCTTCTTCCGGCTTTCCCTGCGCGTTCAAAACGTCGCCCTTCAGGTCGGCATACAAACCATCAAAGGAAGCCGGGTGTTCGGTTTCCAGCAGTTTCAGCGCAGCGGCGTAATCCTTTTCATCCAGCAACAGCGATGCCATACGCAGGCTGGCTACACTTTTCAGGCCGTCTTCCTTCGCATGTTCGATTACCCATTGCAATTGTGACTTGGCGCGCAGGGCGTCCTTGCCGAACTCATTCACCTGCGCCGCAATCAAGGCTGCACGCGAGGCATACGGCGTAGCCGCATATTTATCCATCACCGCCGCTGCGGCATCGTTGACACGCTTGGCATCATTGCTGGCCAGTTGTTCGACGAATTGCTGATACAGAAGCGCCGCCTCGCTGGTCTGCTTGTTCTGGTAATACTGCCAGCCGCGCGAGCCGCCCATTGCAACCGCAACGATCAACAGCGTAGCCAATATCCAGTTGGCATTGTCCTTCCACCATGCTTTCAGCGTTTCAAGTTGTTCCTGTTCCTGCAAATCCAAAGCTGCCATGTTCTACTCCTGCTTGATAAGTTCAAAATTATTTAATTCGCGTAGCGATTCGTTCGCCCCCTCGCCCGCTTGCGGGATAACCAGCGACTTGCACGGCTTTATCGTGCTTAGTCGAATGGCTAGTTGTTTCACCAGAGGGTTGAGGAGAGGGAAACGGGCATTGCGGGTCATCATTTGCAATACCCGTTAATCGTTAAGGTGAGTTCATCCACGCTCACTTTCACCTGCTCGCCGCCCTGCATAGGCTTGACACTGACCTCGTTCGCCCGCGCTTCGTCATCTCCGATTAGCAGTGCCACGCGTGCGCCACTGCTATCCGCTTTTTTCATTTGCGACTTGAAACTGCCGCCACCGCAATGCAGCAGTACGCGCAACCCGCTGTCACGCAATTGTTCTGCCACTTTACTGGCAAGCTGGCCGGCCAGTTCGCCCTGATGTACCACATACACATCCACTTTCGATCTGGGCAATGCCATGCCGCCATCTTGCAGCAATACCAGCAGACGCTCCACCCCCATCGCAAAGCCCATCGCGGGTGCAGGCTTGCCACCGATCTGTTCGATCAGCCCGTCATAACGGCCACCTGCGCATATCGTGCCCTGCGCGCCCAGACGCGTGGTCACCCATTCGAACACAGTGCGGTTGTAGTAATCCAGCCCGCGTACCAGACGCGTGTTGATCTCGAACGCCACATCATGCTGTCTGAGTATCGCCTGCAGCGCCGCAAAATGCGACAGCGCCTCTTCATTCAGTTCGTCCATCAATTTAGGCGCAGCCTCAATCAGCGCCTGCATCGCCGGGTTCTTGCTGTCCAGAATGCGCAGCGGGGTGCTGTGCAGACGACGCGTCGCTTCGGCATCCAGCGACTCACTATGCTGTTCAAAATACGTAATCAGCTTGGCGCGGTGACGGTGACGGCAAGCGGAATCGCCCAGCGTATTCAATTGTAGCGTGACATCCGTCAGCCCCAGTTTTTTCCACAACCGCGCGCACATCAGAATCTGTTCGGCGTCCACGTCCGGGCCGGCAAAACCCAGCGCCTCCACACCGACTTGATGAAACTGGCGGTAGCGGCCTTTTTGCGGACGCTCGTGGCGGTACATTTGTCCGCTGTAATACAAACGCTGCGGCGCGTTATAAAGCAAATTGTGCTGCAACACCGCGCGCACGCAGGATGCCGTCCCTTCAGGGCGCAGCGTCAACTGATCGCCGTTCAGACGATCTTCAAAGCTGTACATCTCTTTTTCCACGATGTCGGTGACTTCACCGATCGCCCGCTTGAACAGCGCAGTCGGTTCAACCAGCGGCATGCGGATATTGCGGTAGCCGTAACTGGCCAGCCAGTCGCGTACCACTTCTTCAAACCATAACCAGAGTTCCGCCTCGTCCGGCAGAATATCGTTCATGCCTTTTACGGCTTGTAGTGTTTCGTTGCTCATATTCAATCCTGGTGAGTGGTCAGTTGGAAGTGGGAAAACCCGACTTTCTACTCCCCACTTACCACTCCCCGCTTTACATATTTTCTTGCCACATAATCGTCCACGATGCCGGTGAATTCCGCCGCGATGTTGTCGCCACGCAGGGTCATCGCCTTCTGGCCGTCGATATAGACCGGCGCGGCGGGGGTTTCGCCGGTGCCGGGCAAACTGATGCCGATGTTCGCCAACTTGCTCTCACCCGGCCCGTTCACCACGCAGCCCATCACCGCAACCGTCATATTTTCCACACCGTCATACTGTTCGCGCCAGATGGGCATCTGCGCACGCAAATGACGCTGTATGCTTTGTGCCAATTCCTGAAAGAAACTGCTGGTGGTGCGGCCACATCCCGGACAGGCCGTCACCATGGGCGCAAATGCACGCAAGCCCATGGTTTGCAATATTTCCTGACCCACCAGCACTTCCTGTGTGCGATCACCACCCGGTTCCGGGGTCAGCGAGATGCGTATGGTGTCGCCTATCCCTTGCTGCAACAGCACTGCCAACGCGGCAGTAGAGGCGACTATCCCCTTGGAGCCCATGCCCGCCTCGGTCAACCCCAGATGCAGTGCGTAGTCGCATTGCTGTGTCAGGGCGCGATAAACAGCGATCAAATCCTGTACTTCACTGACTTTACAGGACAACACAATGCGGTTATGCGGCAGACCTAGTTGTTCGGCGCGTTGCGCACTCTCCAGCGCGGAGGCGATCAGCGCGGCACGGGTGACCTCTTTTACATCCTTGGGTTCGGGCAGCCTGGCATTCTCGTCCATCATGCGCACCACCAACTTCTGGTCCAGACTGCCCCAGTTCACGCCTATGCGTACCGCTTTGTCATAACGAATCGCAGTCTGAATCATAATCGTGAAGGGATCGTCCTCTTCACGATTACGCCCGACGTTGCCGGGATTGATGCGGTATTTCGCCAGTGCATGCGCGCAATCCGGGTAGTCCGTCAATAAACGATGACCGTTGTAATGAAAATCACCCACCAGCGGCACATGACAACCCAATTCATCGAGCTGCCTGCGTATGTTGGCCACCTGCGCGGCAGCCTCGGGAGTATTGACCGTAATACGCACCAGTTCCGAACCCGCCTTGGCCAGTTCAAAAACCTGTTTGGTAGTGGCATCTGCATCCGCAGTATCGGTATTGGTCATGGATTGAACCACGACAGGCGCGCCGCCACCCAGCATCACTTTTCCTACCAACACCCGTTGCGACGGGCGACGTTTAATCATATCCACTCTTACTCCAGCGTCAAACGCGCGACATCACTGCTGGCATTGATATAGGACGACAGATCTACAGGTTTGTCCCGCAAATACAAGCGCACAGCGGTTGCATGACCGATCACCATTTCAAACGGCGCGATACCTTCCAAACGCAATTCGCTGCCAGGCGGATTAACCTGCCTGGACAATGTTCTGCCCGTTTTATCCCTGATTTCCGCCCAGGATTCCCTGTCGAATACCAGACGCAACGTCGTTACCGATTGAGTCACCGGTGTGCTAACCGCTGCCGCCAGCGGCAATTGCGCCGCTACATCGGGAACAGCTGATTCGGGCACGACCGAACCTTCCATCATCTCTACCTGCTCAGACAAAGGCAGCGACATTTCAACCAGCGTCTCATCCGCCACCTCCTGAGTCTGCTGCTCTTCTGCAACCGGTTCGGGTGTATTAGCCTGCCACACTGCGAATCCGGCTATCGCAAGCACAACCAGAAATGCGGCAATCAGCAAATTCAAACTCTGCCGGCGCATCGTCCGTGCTGTCGGAAAGGGCGCTTCAACATGAAGCGGATCCTCTTTTACCTGCACAGTTTTAGCGCCCGGCAAGGCATCCAGCAGCGGTTGCGCGTCCATATCCAGCAACTTGGCATAACTGCGCACAAAGCCGCGCACAAAAGCGGTCTCAGGCAGCGCCTGAAAATCATCGGCCTCCAGCGCCTCGATTTGACGTGATGCAAGCTTGATCTTGCCAACCACTTCCTCCACGCTCAGACCCGCACTTTCACGGCCTGCGCGCAGCAACTGTCCTACCGACAAGGCTTGTGGCGCGCTATCGCCCGGCGGGGCATCCACGCTATCGACCGGTTTATTCTCTTGTAACTGTTCCATCATTCACCCTGCATCAGCAATTGAGTTTCACGGGCATCAGGATAACGCTGGCGCAACTGCAGGGCATAACTCGCCTCTGCATTGCTGTCACCGACCCTGCGCTCTATACGTACGGCCAGCCAGAGCTGTCCAGCCGACAAGTTGTTATTCTTTTGCACATAACTGGTAAAATATTTCTTCGCGGCAAGGTAATCGCCCTCGGCAAACTTCAGCTCCGCCAGCGCCTGCAAAGCCTGTAGCAAATCCGGCTGCAACTGCAAGGCGCGCTGCAAAAATTCCTCGGCATCGCTATTGTTTCCCGCCTTTTTCGAGCACAGCCCGGCGTTCAGATAAGCACGCTCCGGCGTGGCATACAAAGGATTCTTAACGGCAGCCATAAATTGCGGGATGGATTCCCGTTCCTTGCCGCGCTGACACAAGAACCAGCCGTAATTGTTATGCGTTTCGGACTCGGTTTTGTCCAGACGCAGGCTTTGCTGAAAATCCTCTTCAGCCGCCTTGTCCTCGCGCAGCGCCATATTGATCAAACCGCGCACGCTATAAGCCGGTGCGTAATTACGATCCGCCTGCAAGGCCAAATCAATCTCGGACAACGCAACCCCCATCTGGTTACGCTCAAAATATAAACCCGCCAGTTCGGTATGAATTCTGGCATTGGCACGGGATTTTTCCTGTTCCTGCTGTGCGGTCGAATTACCACTCGTGGCACAACCGGCCAGCAACAAAAACAGCAAAGCAAAAACATAATTCATCGTGACACCCCGTTATTCTGGAACTCAACGCGCGCCGTGCGTTTGGTCTTATCGAGCACCTGCCCTGCCAACTGCCCGCAGGCCGCCGCAATATCATCGCCGCGTGTTTTGCGCGTAGTGGTGACGATGTCCGCCTGCATCAGCACATCGCGAAACCGCTGTATCGCATCCGCACCCGAACGCTTATAGGGCGATTGCGGAAACGGATTGAACGGAATCAGATTAAATTTACAGGGCACATCGCGCACCAGCCTGACCAACTCGCGCGCCTGCTGCACCGAGTCATTGACCCCGTCCAGCATCACGTATTCAAAAGTAATGAAATCGCGTGGCGCCTTTTCCAGATAACGCCGACAGGCCGCCAGCAATTCCCTGAGCGGATACTTCTGATTGATAGGCACAAGCTGGTCACGCAGCGTATCGTTAGGCGCATGCAGCGACACCGCCAGCGCCACCGGACATTCTTCGCGCAATCTATCCATCGCCGGCACGATGCCGGAGGTGGACACCGTCACGCGACGACGCGACAGCCCGTAAGCCTGATCATCCAGCATCAGACGCAAGGCACTCACCGTATTATCGAAGTTGAGCAGGGGCTCGCCCATGCCCATCATTACCACATTGCTGATCGCCCAGTTACCTTCGGCATTCTTGCCTAACTGATGATTCGCCCACCACAGCTGACCGATGATTTCCGCCACGGAAAGATTGCGATTGAAACCCTGCTTGCCGGTAGAACAAAACGAACAATCCAGCGCACAGCCGGCCTGCGAGGAAATGCACAGCGTCCCGCGTGTCGCTTCGGGAATGTACACCGCTTCCACGGCGTTGCCCGTACCCATATTCAGTAACCACTTGCGCGTACCATCGTCAGACAGTTCTTCGCGCATCACATCGGGCGCGGTAATACACGCGCATTGCGCGAGTTTCTCGCGCAACTTTGCCGCGATGTCTGTCATCGCGGCAAAATCGGACTCGCCGACCTGATGCATCCAGCGCAGCAACTGCTTTGCACGAAACGGCTTCTCGCCCATTTCCGTGAAATAAGCGGTCAATGCATGTGCATCAAGATCGAGGAGGTTTTGTTTCATTAACGAGAATAAACATTCATCGCCGGGAAGAAATAGGCGATTTCCACCGCAGCGGTTTCAGCTGCATCGGAACCGTGCACCGCATTTGCATCGATGCTGTCAGCAAAATCAGCGCGTATCGTGCCTTTTTCAGCCTTCTTCGGGTCAGTTGCGCCCATCAGATCGCGATTTTTCAAGATCGCGCCTTCGCCTTCCAACGCCTGTATCATCACAGGACCGGAAATCATGAAGCTAACCAGGTCGTTAAAGAAAGGACGCGCTGCGTGTACAGCGTAAAAACCTTCCGCTTCGGCGCGTGACAATTGCGTCATGCGTGCAGCGATAACTTTCAGGCCGGCGCCTTCAAAACGGGAATAAATTTGACCGATGACATTTTTGGCAACAGCATCAGGTTTGATAATCGACAGGGTACGTTCAACAGCCATGCTACATTCTCCACAAAGTAAATAAAACTCAAAATTAATAAAAATACCACCGCGCATTCTATCAGGCTTTGATTAGCCTGTCGCCCGACCAGCGCCTGAGGACACGCACATAATTTATGGCTGGCAAACCGAAAACCAAACCGCAAATTTGCCCGGATCGGATTAAAATACGCCACGGTAAAGATTTCCTGATAACTGCCGATACTAAACTCAAAGGGATAGCCTATGAGTTGAAGCATCCGCCCTATCCCGACTTTTATCAGCTGAACGCGAGGGGCAGCAATCATGAGCGTAACCTTCAGAATCAACGAGCGCCTTTACCGTGCTTATCCGACCCGCTTCTTTTGCGATGGCATCGAAATTCCGGCGACCGAGTTTTATGCCGCAATCAGATCGCATTACCGCCGAACCTGAACAATCTACAAATCACTTATGCGCATATTTATGCTATTGATGCTGCTGGTTTCAGCAGTATCACACGCCGAAACAAATACATTAAACGAGGCACTGCGGGCACAGGAGGCAGGCGATTACGCGAAGGCCGCAACCCTCTTTACACCTCTGGCAGAAAAAGGCGATGCGCTCGCGCAGTTCAATCTGGGCGTGCTGTACAGCCAGGGCCGCATCATCCTGAAAGATTACCGCGTGGCGCTGCAATGGTATCTGGCTGCGGCTGAACAAGGGCACGCGCAAGCCCAGAACAATCTGGGTGAACTGTACTTAAGCGGCAAAGGCGTGCCTCAGGATTTCAAAAAATCCCTGCGCTGGTTTGCATCAGCCGCCGGTCAGGACCATGCCTCAGCCCAACTGCACATCGGCGAGATACACGCGGCCGGACAAGGCGTACCCCAGAACTACCCGGAAGCCATCAAATGGTATCGTCTGGCTGCCGCTCAGGGTAATGCCGTCGCTCACGCACGACTGGGTGAATGTTATGAAAACGGGCAGGGTGTTGCGCAGGACAGCGCCGACGCCGCCGTGTGGCTGAGCGGTGCGGCAAACAACGCCAGCGATGTGAACAGCCGCAACGCCTATCTGGCACAACGCGATGTCATTACCAAAGGGATAGCCAGCCGCCAGTTGGCCCGTGAGCAACAACTGGCCCGCGAGGAAACCGAACGGGAAAAGATCGCCGAAGCGGCAAGAATCGAAAACGCACGCAAGCAGGCCGAACAAGTCGCACTTGCCCAGGCCGCTGAACAGGCCAGACAAAAAGCGGCCGCCGATGCGGCACTCGAAGCACAGATATTGGCTTATAAGCAGGCCAAAATCGAAGCGCAAGCGGCCAAATTGCAAGCACAGCAGGAAGAAAAGGCTAGGCGCAAAACGGAATCAGCACAACGCAATGCTCAATTTGAAGCCGCAGCTGCGCAGCGTCGAGCCGAGATCAATGCCGAAGCCAGACGACGCAACGCCGAACACAGCGCGCTGGAAAAGAAGCTCAAAGCCGCGCGCAAGGCAAAACAACAAACCGAAGCCGCCAACGATAGTCAAATCAAGGCACGGCACACGAACAAACTGGAGGAAATTGCTGAAGAACCGCAGGATATGCTGATGAATGAACGCGCTGCAAACACAATAAGCTTGCCCCCCAAAACACCGATCAAAATGAAACAGATCGAATGGTCAAAGGAAAAAGTCAGCCACTAGCCCGCCCCCTCAAGGACATCCGGACTGCCGCCTCGCCTTGTTCCGCCTGATATTCAGCCGCAATCGCTACTCCCGCAACACTCACCAGCACATCGCCGCGATACAACAAGGGCAGGCGGTCGCGCTGCCACGGCGGCACATGATGCTCTTGCAGCAGATTTTTCAGCGTGCGCGTGGCGCCATTTGCCCGGGGCCGCAGCGTTTCGCCCCCCTGACGCAGACGCACGCTGACATCAGCGCCTTGCAATTTCGCCAGGCTGACACCCTGCCCGACACCCTGCCGGAACTCGATACTGGAATCTAGCGCAGGCCATGCCAGCTCAGCCTCACCCCGCCACGACACGCTCAGATTGCGGTCGAATTCGTCCAGAGCACGCAACACATACACGCGCCCCTGATAACGACGCAACTGCCATACGCCGCCCGCAAAGCGCAGGCACACAGCGGCATCTTCACGCGCAACGCACAACTGATTAACCATATCGATGAGTTGCACGGTTTGCGGCATGGGCGCACCCAGCTGATACAAAAAATAGCGCAACAGATTTTTTGCCCGCGACAGACTCAATGTTTTAAGAGTCGCAAGCAACAGGGTATTTCCCGAAATGGATGCGGCCGCATCAATGCGCGCCAGCTCATCGAGCAGTTCACTCGCCTCGCCGAAGTGCTGCGCGCTGCGCGTCAGCGTGTCGCGATAGACAGGGAATTTTTCGCCCAGCACGGGCAGCAGACGATGGCGCAGAAAATTACGCGGATAACTGTCATCCGCATTGCTCTCATCTTCTATCCATTGCAGCTCATGCGCTGCGGCATAAGCCAGAATTTCCTGACGTGAACAATGCAGCAATGGCCGAACTTGCCTGTGCGAACTCGTCTGCACGGAAAGCAGCGGCATCGCACTCGCGCCGCGCACCCCTGCACCGCGCAGCAGTTGCAGCAACAAGGTTTCAACCTGATCGTCGGCGTGATGCGCGAGGGCGACAAAATCGCAGGACTGCGCGGCGAATGCCGCGTGACGCAAACGGCGCGCAGCAGCCTCGATGCCTTGCGCACGCAAAGGGGTAATGTCCACATGTTCGATGTGCAGGGGAATAGCGAGGCGCTCGCACAACCCGACGCAAAAATCCGCCCACAGGCCGGCATTCGGGCTGATGCCGTGATGGACATGCAAGGCGAAAAGCTGCCAGGAATGACGCGGTGCGAGCCTGTGCAACAGGTGCAACAACACCACCGAATCCACACCGCCGCTCAAGCCGACCAGAATGGCGCTGTTTACGGGCAGTAACGGTGTGATGCCCGCCGCGACCCGTTCCAGCAGTGCAGACTCGCACAAAGCATGACGCTCCGCCGCGAGCGGGGGAGCGTCAGGAGAGAGGGGGACAGACACGGTTGGACGCGTCCCTACAGTTCGACTTCCTTGTATTTGCCATAGCTCATCAGGCGATTGAAGCGATGCTGTAACAAATCATTGGTTGTTTTAACCTGCGTGGTTTTCAGCGCGTCCTGCAAGGCTTTTTTCACGCTCTGCATGGTCGCCGCGTAGTTGCGATGCGCGCCACCCAACGGTTCGCTGATAATCTTGTCCACGATGCCCAGCGCCTTCAGCCGGGTCGCCGTAATACCCAGTGTTTCCGCCGCATCCGCTGCATTGTCCGCGCTCTTCCACAATATCGACGCACAACCCTCGGGCGAAATCACCGAATACGTGCTGTATTGCAACATCAACATGGCATCCCCTACCGCAATCGCCAGCGCCCCGCCCGAACCGCCTTCACCGATGATGGTGCAGATGATAGGCACGCGCAATTCGCTCATTTCATACAAATTGCGACCAATCGCCTCAGACTGACCACGCTCTTCCGCACCCACCCCCGGATAAGCACCGGGCGTATCAACAAAGGTCATGATGGGAATGCCGAATTTTTCCGCCAGACGCATCAATCGCATCGCCTTGCGATAACCTTCAGGACGCGGCATACCAAAATTGCGTACGATTTTCTCCTTGGTGTCCCTGCCCTTCTGATGGCCGATGACCATCACGCTCTGGCCATTGAATCGCGCCAGACCTCCGACGATGGCCTTGTCATCGGCAAAGTTGCGATCACCATGCAACTCCTCAAAATCAGTGAATAAATGCTCAATATAATCAAGCGTATATGGGCGCTGAGCATGGCGAGACACCTTCGATATTTGCCATGGAGTAAGCTTGGCATAGATATCTTTGGTCAAGGTCTCGCTTTTCTTCGATAGCTGCGCGATTTCTTCTGCGATATCGAGTGCGGCGTCATCGTGCACATTGCGAAGTTGCTCGATCTTGTCTTCCAAATCCGCAATAGGACTCTCAAAATCCAAAAATGTAACTTTCATGTTTAATCCTGGCTGGTAACTAACATGCAGCAACTAGCAACTAGCGACTAGCGACTAGCGACTGCTTTGAATATATTTGTTCGGCGAATGTCACGCCAATTCCGGCGCGATGATACTACAAACCGAAGAATCGTTTAACGTTCAGCAACAGCTCATTTTGCTGCGAACTCGTTTCCTGCCGACTGACTTGTCCGTCCATGTGGTGCAACACACTGTCCATCTGCGCACGTCGTTCCACCAGAATATGCGTGATTTCCTCCGCCAGACTCGGTCTGGCCTGCATGATTCCGGCAAAAGCCTCCTTGTCGAGGCGGTAGCATTCCACATCGCTGGTGGCGATCACCGAAGCCGAACGCGGCTCACCGGTCATCATGCCCATCTCGCCAAAGAAGCTCCCCTTGGACAGAACATTTACGCTGCGCCGCTCACCATTGGGCGTTTCAAAAAACACCTCGGCCTCACCGTTGATGATGATGTACAGCCAGTGCGCCACCGCCCCCTGCCTGGAGATGATATTACCCTTGGCAAACTGGGCGTATTTAAGTCTGTCCGCCAACGCGTTCAATTCATCGTCAGTCATTTGCGCAAACAATTCAACGCGTTTGAGCGCCTTGACACGTTGCTGCGCCTCACGCTGATGCACCACACCCGCGTATTTTTCATTTTCCTTGACGTAATGTACCTTCTGCTCCTCCACGACCAGCCGGATGCCCGCGCGTTGCAGTGCAGTATAAACATGCCAACGCACAGCCGCATCGGTCGGATCATCCACTGCCAGATCGGTCAGCCAGTAGCGGAAGGCGTAGCGCGCTATCCCCTTATCCATCTCCATTAACACGCAGCTGGGCCGGGGCAGTTTGGCGACATTGCTGATATCCGCCTGAAGCAGCGTTTCTTCCACCGCCTTGGACACCTGCCTGGGCGATGCATCAAGACTAACGCCAAACCATATCCAGCGGCGCAACTGTACCGGCTGCGCAGTACGCCGCCCCAGCACCAGAAACTTATTTTTCATCAACTGACTATTGGGGAACACCACCGTTTCCCAATTGCGTGTTTCCACCAGCGTGGAACGCCAGCGTATATCCACTACGCGGCCAACCACCTTATCCACCTCAATCCAGTCGCCGATCTCGATCGAATTATCCAGTTGCAGCGCCAACCCGCCCAGAATATTGCCCAGCGTATCCTGCATCGCGAAGGCCACCACGGCAGTGATCATCGCCGAGGTCGCGACGATGCTGCCCAGATCCAGCCCCGCATAACGCAGCCGCACCAGCCCCCAGGCAAGATAGGCAATGATGACAAAAATATCTTCCGTGATGCGCGGCGGTTGCAGCCGGGTCAAAGGCAGTACGATGCGAAACACCAGCAATCCAGACAGCCGTATGACTGCGATGCCCATGCCTATCACGGCGACTTCACGGAACATGGCCGCCGAAGCGAATTGCATGGCATGTATCATGCCGCTGAGCAAGGCAAGCGCCTGACAACTAATGAAGAAAATCAGCGTATTGAGCACGCTCTTGTGATCTTCCCTAAGAAAATGCAGCAGAAACAAGGCGATGCCCAACGCGATGAGCAATATCGTCAACGACTCATCATTCCAAAAATACTGTATCGCCGTATGCCAGAAAGCCATGGTATCTCCGCTGCTCATCTCGTTGAATTTATACTGCTGAATATTCAGGCAGGCTTTTAGCGCGCCGCCACACAGCCCAGGCATCGCCGCGCGTCAAATGCAATTGCCGCAAGGTATCACCACCTGAAATATCGAGCTGCAGACGGGCGATTTTCCCGCTGCGCAGGGCCTGCCATAACGGCTGCGCGTAGCCGTTCTCAAAATCCTGCAAGGCCTGCCGCCACGCCAGCAGATCGCCACGCCGCAAGGCACTGCGCAACCCGGTCCAGACCAGCAACTGCCTCTCCCCACCGGCTTCGCTGCGCCACGACGCCGACCAGTCAGTAAACTGAACACCGGCGGCGGACGCGAGCATTTCAACCAGCACCTCATCCGAACTCACGCTGTCATAAGCGCATCGCGGCGATATATCGTTGCTGCCATTGCCCCAGAACCACACGCTGTTGACCGGCACTGCACCGCGCGCCTCTCGCGCCGCATTGAGCGGATGCGCGAACAACAGCATCTGCACCTCATTGAACACCTGATGCCAGCGCCGCGCCTCGGCACCAGTCGGTAAATTGCCGTGTATATTATGCCCGGCGGCCTGCGACAGCGGCACGGTCGCGATGTCCGGCAACGCAGCCAGCTTCAGATACCAGCGTTGCGGATGCGGCGCAAAAAACTCCATACCTTGCCCGGCAAAATGTTCATTCAGGCTGGCGCACCATTGCCGCGCCTCATCGGCGCTGACGTCCACATCAGGCAACAGCACCACCTGCTCCCGCTGCAAACGCACATGCACCGGATCAGCCCGCACCCAGCACCCTTCCCCCATTCCGTCGAACACCGCCGAGATCGACGCCACCCCCGCCCCGCACGGCACATCGAACAAACCGCACAACGCATCTTCCAGCGAAACAGCCCGCCGCGTTTCAACACGCCCCCGCGCCAATATCCTTTCCAGTGCGGGCAAATGCAGCTCCGCACACACCTCCGCAGCAAAATCCTTGGGCAGGAACAAATCGGCAACAAGCAGATGAACATTTTTCATGAGCGCGAGTTTAACCCAAATAATCCATCAGACCGTCATTCCGGCACAGGTCTAAATTCAGCCCTGTCTGAATCGCACGACATCTTCGGGCGTGTGGCCATTACTACTTATCCTGTGAGTTTTTAATCTGAACAACGCTCAGACTATAATTCAATACATCTCGCGCGCTATTATCTCCCGCCGCCTTGTGGCAAACTGTCGGCCGTTCCAACACACCGACAAATCCACCTTGCAACCCTACGAACTGTTCATCGGTCTGCGCTACACGCGCGCCAAGCGCCGCAATCATTTCATTTCCTTCATTTCGCTGATTTCCATGCTGGGCATGGGGCTGGGCGTGATGGCGCTGATCGTCGTGCTGTCGGTAATGAACGGGTTTCAGAAGGAGATCCGCGCGCGCATGCTGGGCGCCTCGCCGCATCTGGAAGTGGTGGCGGACGGCGGACGGATGGAAAACTGGCAACCGATACTGGCTGCGGTTTCGCAACACCCGCAGGTCACCGCTTCCGCACCCTACGTGTCCGGCCAGGGCATGCTGTCGTTCGGTCAGAGCGTACAGGGTGTGATGGTGCGCGGCATCGATCCGGCGCGCGAGACTGCCATCACCGATCTATCCAATAAAATCAAGGCCGGTACTTTGGCGGATTTGCGCAGCACCGAGTTCGGCATCGTGCTGGGTTCTGATCTGGCGCGGGCGCTGGGTGTGCGCATGGGCGAAAAAGTCATGCTGATCGCGCCGCAAGGTTCGATCACGCCCGCCGGGATGATGCCGCGCCTCAAGCAATTCCGCGTGGTGGGTCTGTTCGAAATCGGTATGGCGCCCTACGACAACAGCCTGGCGCTGATCAACATCAACGATGCGCAAAAGCTGTTTCAACTGGGCGAGGCAGTGACCGGCATCAGCACCAAGCTGCGCGACATCGACCGTGCGCCGGAGGTGGCAACCGTATTACAGCAGCAATTGCCGCCCGGCCTTTACGCAAACAACTGGACGCACCAGAACAGCAATTATTTCAAGGCTGTGCAGATGGAAAAGAAGATGATGTTCATCATCCTGTCGCTGATCGTCGCGGTGGCCGCGTTTAACATCGTCTCGACGCTGGTGATGGCGGTCACCGACAAGCAGGCCGACATCGCCATTTTGCGCACGCTGGGCGCGAAACCTTCCAGCATCATGAAAATCTTCATCGTGCAGGGCGTGGTAATCGGACTGATAGGCACGCTGCTGGGCAGCATCAGCGGCATCGCGCTGGCGCTCAATCTGGATGTGGTGGTGCCGTTCATCGAAAACCTGTTCGGCGTGCATTTCCTCGCCAAGGACGTGTATTACATCAGCGAATTGCCATCCGACCTGCGCTACGCCGAAGTTGCACTGGTGTCGGGTTTGTCGTTCATTATCAGCCTGCTGGCGACGCTCTATCCTAGCTACCGCGCGTCAAAAACCCAACCTGCGGAGGCGCTGCGTTATGAATAAGCAAAGGACTGAGGGCGCAGGACTGAGGACTGAGGGTCAAGGACTGAGGACTGAGGCCGTTATTTCGTGCCGCGATTTGAGCAAGTCGTTCACGCTCGGTCAAGTGCTTGTTCCCGTGCTCAAAGGCGTCAGCCTGGACGTTGCGCGCGGCGAGCGCATCGCCATTGTGGGCGCATCGGGTTCCGGCAAGAGCACGCTGCTGCATCTGCTCGGTGGCCTGGATAATGCCAGCAGTGGCAGCGTGCAGATACTCGGGCAGGAAGTGCGGAAAATGAACGAGACGCGGCGCGGCGAGATACGCAATCACGCGTTAGGCTTCGTCTATCAGTTTCACCATCTGTTGCCGGAATTTACCGCGCTTGAAAACGTCGCAATGCCGCTGCTGATACGCGGCATGAAGCGCTGCGATGCCGAACCGGTCGCCGCCGCGATGCTGGAGAAAGTAGGACTCGCGCATCGCATCGGGCATTTGCCCGCCGAGTTATCTGGCGGCGAACGTCAGCGCACCGCCGTCGCCCGCGCGCTGGTCACCCAACCTGCCTGTGTGCTGGCGGATGAACCGACCGGCAATCTGGATCGCGCCAGTGCAGCAGCCCTGTTTGACCTGATGCAGCAGCTCAACGAACAACTGGACACCAGCTTCATTATCGTCACCCACGATCTCGAACTGGCTAAACGCATGCAACGAAATATGCGACTGGTGGACGGGGTTTTACACAGCGCGTAAAAAACTCAGCGGTGCGATAATCCGGGCTAGTGTAGCGAACCGCGTTTCAGGGTTCGGCGCGCCGTCGTTTTCTGCTACGCATTTGCAAAATTGCCACCACGCGCCAGATTATGCGTACCGCGACATAGCCGACAATCGCCAATATAACGGCAAGCAACGGCAAGCCTATCATCAACGGCTCTCCCATCTTCATCAGCCAGCTTGTCAATTCGCTGACCCAGCTATTCCAATGCAACTCCGGGAAACCCGGCTGGGCAAGCGCCCGACCGTTTTGCACACCGCTTACCCACGCACCCAGCTCATAAGCCAGCATGTACAGCGGCACGATGGTGAACGGGTTGGTGTAAAAGGTGACGAAGATCGCGACCGGCAGATTGACGCGAAACAACACCGCCAGCAGCGCGGCAGAAAGCACTTGAAACGGCCCCGGAACCAGCCCGCAAAACAGCCCAACCGCC